>CAYUKE010000280.1:0-4502 GCA_964445185.1 uncultured Geminicoccaceae bacterium | reverse complement strand
GAGGACGACCTGGCCAGTCGGAAGTCGCACCACGATGGCGGGGAGCAGCACGACCACGACGACTTCCGGAGCATCGTTGTCGACCTCCCGGACGTCGGCGAGCCCGACCGCTTCGCCGAACGTCTTTCCGAGGTGATCCGGCATCACGACCTCCTGCGCGTGAAGGGCTTCCTCGCCGTCGACGGTAAGCCCTTGCGCCATCTTGTTCAGGCGGTCGGGCCGAGGGTTGAGCATCACTACGACCGGCCATGGCAGGCCGGCGAGCGCCGCGTCTCGCGCCTCGTCGTCATCGCCGAACGCGCGGCCCTGACGGAGCCCGAGGCCGTGCACCGCGCGCTCGTCGAGGCGGCGTCGTGAGCATGGAGGCCCTGATCCCCTCGCCCTGCGTCGGCGTGTGCCAGATTGATGCGACCACGGGTTGGTGCATCGGCTGCGGGCGCAACGACAAAGAGCTGTTCGGCTGGGGTGAGCTGCCGGCGGCACGGCAGCGTGCAGTCTGGGTCGAGCTACCCGAGCGGATGGCCCGGCTGCGCCGTCCCGTCCGCGTGCTACCTTGGAGCGGGGTGGCGTTGCTTGAGCGGCTATTGCCGGTGACGACGCTCCCAGGCACCGTCTGGAGCATCGGCGTTCGCGGCGCCTCCGCCGAGTTTCTCGGCAGCGATGAGGCGCCTGTCGACGCGCGCCTGACGTCGTCGAGGTTGCAGGCGCGGCATGCATCAGGCGCTCTCTCGATCGGTGCGCCCGCAGGTCTCCGCGGGTTCCTGCACGTCGGTCCGCAAGGTGTCGAGGTCGTCCTGGCCCTGCACGAGGCGCGCGTCCGCCGGTCGGGTCCCGCCGTCGTCGTCGAGGTTGGCGATGACGGCAGCTCGCTACTGCCGAAGGTGCCGGGCGAGCGGCTCATCGACCTCGGGCTCGGTGCGCGCAGCCTGCGCTTTTGCGTGCGAACCCGCGATGCTGCCTTGCTCGACCGCTTGCGAAGCGTTGCCGGACGCTCGGTGCTGGACGACGACCTGCTCTTAGAACGCCTCGTCCTGGCAAGTCCGACGCGGGTCGCCGTCTCGCCCGTCGGCCGGATCGAGGTTGCGACCCCGATCGCGCCGCCCGACGGCGCGACGCCGATGAGCCCGCACACCCACTTCTTTCCGGAGCAGCTCCGGGCAGGGGTCGAAGAACCCATCGGCGTCGCCGTGCCACCCGACTACCTGCCGCTCGCGCGCATGTTCACCGGTGCCGAGCATGCAGGCGCTCTGGATCTGCTGAACGCCTAGGGCGGCGGCGGCCAAGTCAGCATTCTCGCCGCAAGTCTGGCTGGGACCGTCCGCAGGGTGGATCCAGGGCGGTGAGCCCGGCCCAACGTTTTCGTGATCGATCGTCTATAGCCTCGCCACGCTCCAGCAATGCGCTACGTGGAGGCGAATTGGCCACGGCGGAGCGAGCCATGATCGATCGGACTTCTGTTTCGCGGCGCACGGCAATGGCCGGCGTCGCGACCCTGACGGCTGGGGCCGTGACTGGAGTAGGGGCACGGACCGCCACCGCAGCGGCCCCGATGCTGGGCGCTTCGTCAGCGACGCACCATCGTTTCGCGCTCGGCGCCTTCGAGGTCACGATCCTCCTGGACGGCGCGACGGTGCGCGGCGCGCCTGACACGTTCTTCGGCGACGAGAGCGCTGCAGATGAGATCGCCGACCTGGTCGCGGCGAACTTTCTGCCGCGCGAGGCGATGGTCACGGGCTTCGCCCCGGTGATCGTCAACACCGGCAACGAGCTCGTCCTCTTTGACACCGGCAACGGGGTCGGTCGTCGACCCGACGCCGGCAAGCTCGTCCCGTCGACCCTGGCAGCGGCGGGCTACAGCCCGGAGCAGGTCGACGTCGTCGTCCTGACCCACTTTCACCCCGATCACATCGGCGGGCTGATCGAGGAGGGCGCGCCGGCCTTTCCGAACGCGCGCTACGTGACCAACGCAATCGAGTACGACTTCTGGTCGGCCGAGGAGAGGTTGAGCGGTGGGACGGAGCGGGTTGCCGCGCTGACACAATCGAACGTCGTGCCGTTCGCCGAGAACACGACCTTCATCAACGACGGCGAGGACGTCGTCGGCGGGGTCACGGCGCTCGCAGCCTACGGTCACACGCCTGGGCACACGATCTATCATCTTGAGAGCGAGGGGCGGCGGCTGCTCGTTTGGGGTGACCTTGCCAACCACTACGTCGTCGGGATCCAGCGGCCGGACCTGCCGTTTCGCTTCGACGCCGACCCCGAGGCGGCCGCCGCGTCGCGCAAGCGCGTGATGGACATGGTTGCAGCCGACCGCATTCCGTTCACCGGCTACCACATGCCGTTTCCCTCGGTCGGCTACATCGATACGAGTGGCGGCGGCTACCGCTACGTCGCGGCGAGCTATCAGTTCATGCTTTGAGCGGGGTCAGCGGCGGCGGCATCGTGTCGCCGCCGCTTGATGGCTAGCCGGGAAGAACCTGAAGCTCGCGCGGGTAGTCGGTCAGCAGTTCGTAGCCGTCGTCGGTGACCACGACGCTGTCGCCGACGCGGCCACCGAAGCGGCCCTTGATGCCGACGCCGGTGTTCACGACGAAGGTCATTCCCTTCTGCAGCACCGTACGGTCACCATCCTTAAGCTCCGGGTCCTCGCGGGGCGCCAGACCGATGGCGCGGCCAATGCGATCGGTGGGCCTCAGCTCGTTATCGATGAAGACCTGATTGGCAGCGCGCCAGACGTCCTCGGCGCGGGCCCCCGGGCGAATGGCGGCGAGCGCAGCGTCTTCGGCGTTGCGCGCGGTGTCGTAGAGCCGCTTCCCCTCGTCGCTGACCTCGCCGAGGTAGAAGGTGCGGTCCATGCCGAGGTTGTAGTGCCGGAGGCTGAGTGTCCCGCCGAGCCCGATATGGATGGGATCGCCCAAGCGGTAGCGTCGCGTGCTGGCGCGGCGGTGCAGCATCGCGGTATCCGGTCCGCTTTGCAGCAGCACCAGATCGTGGATCAGCGGACTGACGAGGTTCTCCTCGCTGATGAATTCGGCAGCCTTGCGAGTTCCGGCATCCATCAGCGCGAGCGCGGTCTCGAACTCGGCGGCACCCTCGCGGATCGAGGCGACAGCGGCATCCATCATGGTGCGGCCGACGACGCCGCATTGCCGCATGACGTCGAGCTCGCGCGGCGACTTGACCATGCGGAGCCGTGCCATGGTCGGCCCAACGTCGACGATCGGCACGCCGCGATAGCGATCCTCAAGGAAGACGTGCTCCATCGCCGGCATGTGGTTGACTTCGGTGCCGATCCGCGACGGACGCGGCCCGAGTGCGCCGGCGAGCACGGTGTCCCAGGTGTGCGGGCCGCTGTCTTCATAGCCGCGAACGTCCTCGACCCAGGTCATCCGCTTGACCATCTCGGTCTCGAGCAACGGCGTGATGACGACGGGCGGCTCGCCATAGTGGAGAAGAAGGAAGGAGAGCCGGCCGAACTCGACGTTGAGATAGCCCCAGAAGCCGGCGAGGTAAGCGACCGAACTTTCGTGGGTGATGATCGCAATGTCGATGCCGGAGGCATGCAGGCGCGATTGCAGCGCTTCCGTGCGCGTCTTGGCTTCATCCAGCATGTAGAGCATGGCGCGATCCCTCCCGTTCGAGCCCGTCGCGAGCCGTCCGGCCGCATCATGAGCATCCGGCCACCCGGCGCAATGGCGCCCTTGCGATCCTCGTTGCTGGTCTCTTTTCGTGGAGCGTCCTAGCCCTGCAAGGCGCGTCGCGCCGCCGTCAGAAGGTCGAGGCGGGTTGCCAATGGCAGCCGTGCGGCCGCACCGCCCCCGTCGACCGCGGCAACGAGCCGCTCCGGTGGAAGGCGACTGGCCACTTGCTGAAGCGGCGCGGCCGCGTCGTCCACGGTGAACTCGCCGCCGGCGTCGCCGGGAACGACGAGCAACGCTACCCGCAGGTGCTGCCACCGCTCCAAAACGTCCATCGCGCTCAAGACCGACGCCGGCTGCAAGATCACACCGTCGATCGGAAGGTCCGCCAGCAGGTCCGCGACCCGGTCGAGCGGGCGTGCCGGGGGCGGCTCGCCGAGCCATGGCGGGCGCCCGTCAGCGGGCACGAGGCGCAGCCAGCGCTGGGTCGCGCGCGGCACCCGGTGCAGTGCTCGAGCGACCGCCTCGAAGCCGCCGGGTGTGGCTGCGGGCGTGTCTCCCAAGAGTGCTGGCTCGACCAGCTCGACCGCGGGACAGCCCGCGTCGCCGAGCGCGCGCAGCCCTGGGTTTAGCGCCTCGGCAAATGCCCGCACGCCGGCATCGACGTTCGTGCCGTGCACCGCGTCATCGATCAGGCCGGCGAAGCTACGCGGACCGAGGAGCGAAAGCTTGACCGGCTTGGCGGTACGGCTCTGTGCGTCCTCCCAACGCCGCCTGAGCACACGCGCATCGCGGAGCGCCGGCGGCGCGTCGAGCCGAGGCGGCGCCGCCACGACGCACCACACCATGGGTCCGGCGAGG
>CAYUKE010000279.1:0-4503 GCA_964445185.1 uncultured Geminicoccaceae bacterium | reverse complement strand
CGCGCGGCATCTGGTCGGCGACGAGCCGTTCGCGGTCTCGCTTGTCGACGATCTGATCCTCGGCGAGGTGCCGTGCTTCAAGGAGCTGATCGACGCGCACGCGACGACCGGCGGCAACGTCGTGGCGACGATGGAGGTGCCGCAGGCGCACACCAAGCGCTACGGCATCCTCGACCCCGGAGTGGTCGACGGGCGGCTGGTCGAGGCCAAGGCCATGGTTGAGAAGCCGGAGCCAGAGGTTGCCCCTTCACGGTACGCGGTGATCGGCCGTTACGTGCTCCTGCCCGAGATCTTCGAGCTGCTCGACCGGCAGGCGCCGGGCGCCGGCGGCGAGATCCAACTCACCGATGCCATGGCGCAGATGCTTGGGCGCCGACCGTTCCACGGTTGCCTCTTCAGTGGCGAGCGCCACGACTGCGGCGACAAACTCGGTTACCTGGAAGCGATCATCGCCGTGGCCCTGCGGCGGCCGGACCTCAAGGACGACTTCGCGGCCCTCTTGAAGCGCTACAGCTGAACCGAACGGACCTGCTCGAAGGACGACCCGATGGCAGAGGTGCACCGTTTCCATCCGACGATCCTGCGGGAGTACGATGTCCGCGGCATCGTCGGCGAGACCCTTTTCGCGGCCGACGCCCGCGCCCTCGGCCGTGGCTTCGCGACGATCCTCACCGAGGAGGGGCGGGGCCTGCGGATCGCTGTAGGCTATGATGGTCGCGTGAGCTCACCCGTCCTGGTCGAGGCGCTGATCGACGGTCTCGTCGCCGCTGGGGCCGAGGTGCTCGCGATCGGCTGCGGGCCGACGCCGATGCTGTACTTCGCCGTCCACCATCTCGGTTGCGACGGAGGCATCCAGGTCACGGGGTCCCACAATCCGCCGTCGCACAACGGCTTCAAGATGATGATCGGCAAGGAGTCGTTCTTCGGCGAGCATATCCAGCGGCTGCGGCCGATCGCCGAGGCTGGCGCCTTCCGCGACGCCGAGGGTGGCTCGGTGCAGGACGCGCCAGTGTTCGACGCTTACGTCGACCGGCTGCTCCAGGACTATCACGGCGCCCGCTCGATGACGGTCGTCTGGGATGCCGGCAATGGCGCCGCGGGTCCCGCTGTGGAGGCGCTCACCCATCGCCTGCCGGGCACGCACCACGTGCTCTTCGCCGACATCGACGGCAGCTTTCCAAATCACCACCCCGACCCGACGGAGCCCCACAATCTCGAGCACCTGATTGCCAAGGTTGCGGCGGAGCAGGCCGAGATCGGGATCGCTTTCGACGGCGACGGGGATCGCATCGGCGTCGTTGACGGCCACGGTCGGATTCTCTGGGGCGACCAGCTCATCCAAATCCTCGCCGCCGACCTGATGCCGCGCTATCCGGGCGCGGTGATCATCGCCGACGTCAAGGCATCGCAGACTTTGTTCGACGCGATCGCGGCGATGGGCGGCACGCCCTTGATGTGGAAGACCGGCCACTCGCTCATCAAGGCGAAGATGGCCGAGGTCGACGCGCCGCTATCGGGTGAGATGTCGGGCCACATCTTCTACAAGGATCGCTTCTACGGGCACGACGACGCGATCTATGTCGCCGTGCGGCTGCTCGACGTGCTGGCGCGGCACAACAAGACGATCAGCGACTACCGGGACGAGATCCCGGACGTGGTGAACACGCCGGAGATCCGGATCGAGTGCCCGGACGAGCGCAAGTTCGAGGTGATCGGTGCGGTCAAAGCGCGGCTCGCTGCACAGGGTGCCGAGGTCGACGACATCGACGGTGTGCGGGTGAACACCGCCGAGGGCTGGTGGTTGATGCGCGCGTCGAACACGCAGGCGGTGCTCGTCGCCCGCGCCGAGGCGCGCGACCCTGTGGGCCTTGAGAAGCTGAAGGCGACGATCCGCGCCGAGCTAGACCACGCCGGCGTGCCCGTGCCCGCCAGCTTGCGGGCTGGCTGAGCCCTCGGCCTGGAGAGGAATGGAGATCGGCCCATGATTCGGACGCTCTTCGGTGAATTGCGGGCCGGACGGCTCGGGCGCGGTGGCTACGTTGGCGCGCTCCTGGTTATCGTACTGCTATGGTTTCTCCTCGCCGTCGGGATCGGGTTCGCCGCCGGCTTCGCCGATGAGCAGGTCGGCGACGCTCTGGACATGAGCCAGGCGCAGCTCGCCGAGATCCTCGGTGGCCCCGTCGCGATCCTCGTCGCCGTCGTCGGCGGCGTGCTTGTGTTCGCCAACTTCAACATCAGCGCCAAGCGATGGCGCGGAATCGGCCTGCCGGGCTGGCCCGTGGTCGTCGGCGTGGTCGTCGCTACGTTCGCGCTGCAACTGGTCCTCGGCGAAGCCGTGGCGAGCATCGTCGGGCTCGTCGCCTTCGTTGCGCTCCTCGTCGTGCCCAACGACGCCTGGCCCAAGGCCGAGAGCAAGCAGCCATAGGGGGGCAGCGGCGCTCGTCAGTGTGTCTTGCCGGCGCGCTTGCGCAGATACCCCGCCAAGCCACCGAAGAGCGCGCCGGCGAGCGCGGTCAGTAGATAATCGGTCGCGCCAAAGCCGTTACCGAAGCCGACGAGTTCGAACAAGGCGCGGGCGAGGGGAGCCACGACAGCGACCACAAGGGCGTACTTGATCGGCAGGCCCAGGCGATTGAGCGCCTCCAACATGGCGCACCTCCTTCAAGCGGCGGCGTTTGCGGGGTAGGTTCAAAGCGTTGCCGTCACAATCTGTTCGTTCACGGCATCCGGGACCACATCGGCTTTCCGTCGGCGGTGCCGCGCTTGGCAGTCGCCGCATGTCTGACTGCTCAACACGCGCGCTGCGGAACGATCGCTTCCCCCGGTAGCTCGGCGGTGCGTCAGCCCATGGATAGCCGCCCACCGCCAAGGCCGAGGGCTCCCACCCTGTAGACGTCCCCTGTGTCGATGGTCGTGAAGATCTCCTCGAGCACCGGGTCGTCGTTGGCCCCAAGAAAGGCCCAGGGTGCGACCGGCGAGCCGCCGGCCATCGCGGTGACCAGGCGGAACGCAGGCCGGCGGCCGTGCGCGCTCCAGCCGGTCAGCACGCCCGCGGCGAAGGCGACATACGAGCCGCCGCCCGACAAGCTCAGCACCGGGTGGACGAGGTCGCCATCCCGTTGACGCGCCAGCCGCTCAAGATATGCGGAGTCGTAGTGGCCGGCGAGCTGCTCGCGCAGTGCTTCGTCGCGGCCGCCATAGCCATGGTCGAGATGTACGGCGCCGAAGGCTGTGATCCCTGGCGGCGGTGCTGGCGGCCTGTTGGCGGCGCAGGCCACCAGCAGCGCGAGGACCAGCAGAGCGAGCGTTTGGCGGATGCGCACGCGGTCGCCTCGATCACCAGGGCTCGTGCCCGCGCTATAGCGGGCCCGGAGCTCGTTGTTCAGACGCGAGTGCGGGGTGCACGGTAGCGAACGGGCCCGGCTCTGCTGGTTGCGCCGTGACCGGCGGTACCCTCGCTGTTGAGCCGGCCTAGGCTTCGATCTTGCGGATCATCGGGCCCAGATCGGCGCCACCGAAGATGTGCAGGTGGAAGTGGGGGACCTCCTGGCGGGCGGCGGCGGCGTGGTTGGCGAGGATGCGATAGCCGGCCGGCTCGAGGCCGAGCTCGCGCGCGACGGTGTTGGCGGCCTGGAAGAACCCGGCGATCGCCTCGGGATCTGCCTCGCGCGCGAAGTCCGCGAAGGAGACGTATGGTCCCTTGGGGATGACCAGGACGTGCACGGGCGCCTGCGGGTTGATGTCGTGGAAGGCGAGCGCGAACTCGTCCTCGTAGACCTTGCGGCAGGGGATTTCGCCCCGGAGGATCTTGGCGAAGACGTTCTGGTCGTCATAGGCCATCTCTTGCTCCCAGCGCTGCTAGGGTCCAAGACACGGGGCCAACTTCGCGTGTCAAGTTGCGGTTTGGGGAGGAGCGCGCCGATGAGCCTGGCCGTCGCGATCCAGATGGATCCGGTGACGACGATCGACCCGAACGCCGACAGTAGCTTCGCGATGGCGCTCGAGGCGCAGCGGCGCGGCCACGGGCTCTATCACTACCAGCCGACCGACCTGACCTACCGACAAGGCCGCATCGTCGCCAAGGCGCGCCCACTCGAGGTGCGGCGCGATGCTGTGGACTTCGCCCGTCTCGGTGAGCCGGAGATGCTCGACCTCCAGGGCGTCGACGTAGTTCTCATGCGCCAAGACCCGCCCTTCGACCTGCAATATGTCGGCTGCACGCACCTACTGGATCGGATCCACCCGCAGACGCTCGTCGTCAATGACCCGACGGCCGTGCGCAACGCGCCGGAGAAGCTGTTCGTCACCCATTTCCAGGAGCTGATGCCGCCGACGCTCATCACCTACGACAAGGAGGAGATCAAGGCGTTCCGGCGCACCCACGGCGACGTCATCGTCAAGCCGCTCTACGGCAATGGCGGCGCCGGGGTCTTCCACATCCGGCCCGAGGATCCCAACCTCAACAGCATGTTCGAAACGCTCTACTCCGTCAGCCGCGAGCCC
>CAYUKE010000278.1:0-4510 GCA_964445185.1 uncultured Geminicoccaceae bacterium | reverse complement strand
TGTTGCGCCGCGCGATGGGCAAGAAGATCAAGGCCGAGATGGACCAGCAGCGAGAAGTCTTCGTCGACGGCGCCGTCGCCCGCGATCTCGACGAAGGTTTGGCGGCGACGATCTTCGCCCAGGGCGCGAAGTTCCCCTCCTACGGCTCCAACACGAGCCCCGCCGCCGCCTACGCGGTCCTCGCCTATCAGACGGCCTGTGTGAAGGCGAAGCATCCGCTCGCCTTCTTCGCGGCCGCGATGACGATGGACCGCGGCAACCACGCCCGGCTGGCGAACGCACGCGAGGAGATGTTGAAGAAGGGGATCGCGCTGCTCGCGCCGGACGTGAACCGGTCCGACGTGCTGTTCTCCATCGAGCGCGCGGGCGATGGCGGCGATGCAGGTGCCATCCGTTTCGCCCTCGCCGCGATCAAGGGCGTTGGCGAGCAGGCGATGCGGGCGCTCATCGCCGAGCGCGGCGCTGCCGGGCCCTTCACCGACATTTTCGATCTGGTCGCCCGGCTCGGGCCGAGGGTGCTGAACCGCCGCCTGCTAGAGGGATTGATTAGGGCGGGCGCCCTCGACGTGCTCGGCCCGTCGCGGCACGCTCACCTGGAGGCCATCGATGCGGCGCTGCGCTACGGCCAGGCTGTCGTCGAGGCCCGCGAGGGCGATCAGGCGGGCCTCTTCGACGCCCTCGGCGCCGAGATTTCCATCCCGAGGCCGACGCTTCCCGATCTGCCCGAAGCGCCGATGCTGGAGGTCTTGGAGGACGAGCATGCGGCGCTCGGTTTCTTCCTCTCAGCCCACCCGCTCGATGGGTATCGAAGCGCCCTCGCCAAGCTCGATGTGACGCCGATCGCCGAGCTGGCGGCTGAGATCGAGAACGGCGACGGCCCCCGCATCCTGCGGCTCGCCGGGATCGCGGTGGGCCGGCAGGAACGCACCAGTGCCCGGGGCCGGTTCGCCTTCGTTATGCTGTCGGACCCGAGTGGGCAGGTCGAGGTCACGGTCTATTCGGACCTGCTCGGCCAGACCCGTGACGTCCTCGACGACACGGCACCGCTGTTGGTCCACGTCGACGGGCGCAAGGACGGCGAAGATGTCCGCCTCATCGCCAGGGACATTGAGCTGCTGGTGCCAGCACTCGGTGGGCATCAGGCAATCGTCGAGGTCGAGTTGGCCGAGGCGGCGGTTTTCGATCGCGTGTCGCCGCTGCTGGGCGAGACGGAGACCGCGGCAGCGCTGGTTCGTGTTTCGGTGCCTGGTGCCGCGCCGGCCGAGCGCGTCGTGATCCAGCTCCCGGCGACGGCGCGCCTGGAGCTCGCGCGATGCCCCGATGTCGCCAACATCGCAGGCGTTCTCGCCGTCCGCGACGTCGTTTGAGCAGGCGACGCCGGTAGACGAGCGTGCCCACCGCCGTTCGCCCCCGTCGAGTAGCGCCTGAGATGCGGAATTTCTGAACACGGTTTGCGGGTTGGGTGCAGTTCGCCCACTGGCGCTTGACGGCCGATGCTGCGCTGCGACGATGGCGCAGAGCGACGAACGACGGGACCGGCGCAAGACGATGGAAGCATTTATCCAATTCCTGGCGACGATCGCCGGCCAGTTCCAATCGCCGACGCTGGGCTTTCTCATCGGCGGCATGGTCGTCGCGGCGCTCGGAAGCAAGCTTCAGATTCCGAACGCCATCTACCAGTTCGCCGTCTTCATGCTGCTGATGCGTATCGGCATCAACGGCGGGATGGAGATCCGCGACGCCGATTTGGTCGACATGCTGTTGCCGGCACTGGCCGCCGTCCTGATCGGTCTGGGCATCGTCGTTCTCGGCGCCGTCAGCCTCGCTCGGCTGCCCAAGGTGCAGGTCGAGGACGCGATCGCCACGGCCGGTCTGTTCGGCGCGGTCAGCGCGTCGACGCTCGCGGCCGCCATGCTGCTTTTGGAAGAAGAGGGGATCCCTTACGAGGCTTGGGTTCCCGCGCTCTATCCGTTCATGGACATCCCGGCGCTCGTCCTCGCCATCGTGCTGGCCAACCTCCATCTCGCGCGCGAATCTGGTCGCTCGGGGCGCGAGGTCGCCATCTGGCCCATCGTCAAGGAGAGCCTCCAAGGCTCGGCCCTTTCGGCGCTTCTGCTCGGCCTCGCCCTCGGCCTGCTGACTAGGCCCGAACGGGTCTTCGAGGGGTTCTACGACCCCTTGTTCCGCGGTCTGCTGTCGGTGCTGATGCTGATCATGGGGATGGAGGCCTATGCTCGGCTCAACGAGCTGCGCAAGGTGGCGCATTGGTATGCGATCTACGCCGTCGTCGCACCGATCACGCACGGCCTGGTGGGCTTCGGCCTGGGCTACGTCGCGCACGTCGTCACCGGTTTCAGCCCTGGCGGCGTCGTGTTGCTCGCGGTGCTGGCGGCGTCGAGTTCCGACATCTCGGGTCCGCCGACGCTCCGTGCGGGCATCCCGTCGGCCAACCCGTCATCCTACATCGGCGCGTCAACCAGCATCGGCACACCCGTCGCCATCGCCATCTGCATCCCGCTCTTCATCGCGCTCGCAGGCGTCGTGTTCGGCGCCTGAAGCCGTCGCCGGTTCTCAGCTCGCGATCCGATCGGCCGCCCATGTGCCGGCAAGCCCGAGGACGAGGTCGGCGTCCGCGAAACGGGCGCGCAGCAGTCGTTCGTAGAGGGCGCGCTCGTTCGCACGGGTCTGTGGTGTCCGCGCGCCGAGCTGCAGACGAAGCGCCCGATCGAGCGCGTCGACGGTGCCGGAGCCTTCGTCGAACTGGGCCTTCCTGCGCCAGACGAGCGCTGCCGGCAGCAGATCTTCGCAGGCCTTGCGGAGGATCCACTTCTCGGTCGTCGTCCCGGTGGAATCCGCCGCATCGGCGTCCGTCCGGCGCATCTTCAGCGCCGCGGGAATCGATTGGGCGAATTGAATGAGATCGGCATCGAGGAACGGCGTGCGTGCCTCCAGGCCCTGGGCCATCGTGATCCGGTCGACACGCTGCAGATTGATGTTGTGCATTGCGTTCAGCGAGCGAGTCAGCTCGTCCGCGAGCGCGCGTGGCTCGTCGACATAGGCGTGGTGATAGGCATAGCCGGCGAACAGCTCGTCGGCGCCCTCGCCGGTGAGCACCGCCTTGACGTGTCGTCGGGCGAGGGTCGTCGCGAACCAGGTCGGCAGCGCGCTTCGGACGAGGTCGACGTCCGCGCTCTCGAGATGATGGACGACGTCGGGAAGCGCTCGGGCGAGGTCGTCGGCGGTGAACACCAGCTCGTGGTGCTCGGCGCCGATGTGCTCGGCCACGAAGCGCGCAGCAGCTAGGTCGGCGCTGCCTGCGGTTCCGACGGCGAACGTCTTGAGCGGCCCTTTGCCCTGATCCCGGCGCACCTTCGCAGCGACGGCGGCGATGATCGAGCTGTCCAGGCCGCCAGAAAGGAAGGAGCCAACCTCGACGTCGGCGACCATCCATTTCTCGACCGCCGTCTCGAGGACCAGGCGGAGCTCGCGCCACAGCGTCGCCGGCGCGGCCTCAGGCTCGAGCTCGGCGGCGCCCTGCGGGGTTCGGTACCAGTGGCGCACGCCATCGCGGCTGTCGAACAGAGCGCCCGGTGCGATCGCCTCGACCTGCTCGCTCCGCATTCCAAGGCCATCGAAGGCCTTCAGCTCCGACGCGAAGGCCAGTCCGCCGTCGAGCTCGGCCTTGTAGAGCGGCTTGATGCCGAGCGGATCGCGGGCCGCGATGACCCGGTCGGGTGTGGCGAGGACGAAGGCGAACATGCCGTCGAGCTTGGCGATCCAGCGCAGGGCGCCGGTGCGGAACAGGTGCAGGATGGTCTCGCTGTCGCTCTCGGTCGCAAACGCGCTGGGACCGAGAATGGCCTTTAGTTCGTTGTAGTTATACACCTCGCCGTTGGCGACGAGGACGTGATCGCCGGCGTGGATCGGCTGCACGCCGGCCGAGGGTGCGATAATGGCGAGCCGGCAGTGCGCCATGATGGCCGGCACCGCTGGTGTGGTCGCGACCTGGATGTCATCGGGCCCCCGATGTGCGATCTTCTCCACCATCTGTGCTGCCAGCACGGGCGTCCCGCAGCGCCAGAGGCAGACGAAACCACACATGCGCTTGTCCCTGCGTTTTCTCGGCACACCAGCGTAGCGGCGCTGCCGCTCGGGACAACCTCGGAGTGCTGCGCGTCAGTAGGGGTAGTTCGGTCGGTCTTCGTTGTAGTGTTCGGCTAAGTAGTCGAGGATCGCGTTCATCTCGGCGCTGGGGATGTCGTGCATGCCCTGCTCCTCGCGCATCCAGACCATCAGGTCGGCCCAGTGCGCGCGCGTCATGCCCTGCTGGGCGACGATCCGCTCCGAATGGCAGGCGGTGCAGTTGTAGAAGGTCTCCTCGACGCCGGGCGCGACCTTGAGCACGCCGAATTCGTTGGCGGCTAGCGGCGGCGGGGCAAGTGTCATGGCCCAGCAGAGCGCGAGCCACAGGCAACGCAGCATGGCGGTTCCCCACAAACGGGTTGGGCAG
>CAYUKE010000277.1:0-4540 GCA_964445185.1 uncultured Geminicoccaceae bacterium | reverse complement strand
AACGCTCGGCGCCTACTTCCTCTCGATCGTCGTGCCCGACCTGCACCGCACCTTTCCGGACCTCAAGCTCTTCGTCCGCGAGGGCAGCGCCACGGCCCTGATGAACGGCCTCGACGAGGGCCGGATCGACGTCCTGCTGGTTCCACTGCCGGTCCGCGGGGGCCATCTCGACGCCACACCGCTGGTCCGCGAGCCGCTGCTGGTCGTCGTCCCGGCCAACCACCCGCTTGCCTCCAGGCCCGTGCTTCCCGCCGAAGCGCTCCGGGGCGAGACGCTGCTGGCCCTCGAGCCCGGCCACCGTCTCCACGCCCAGGTCCACGACCTCGCCCGACAGGTCGGCGCCAAGCTTTCTCACGACTTCGAGGGCACCAGCCTCGACACGCTCCGGCTCATGGTCGGCATGGGCATGGGCCTCGCCGTGTTGCCGGCGCTCTACGTCCGCTCCGAGGCCGCGAACGATCCGGCCGTCGCCGTCGTCCGCTTGGAGGAGCCCGGGCCCGAGCGCCGGGTGGGCCTCGTCTGGCGTCGCCAGTCGGGCCTCGGCGATGCCTTCGAGACGCTCGCCGGCGCGATGCGGCGGATCTTCGCCACCAAGGTCACCGATGCCGCCGTCGACGAGCCGGACCCGCAGCACCCGGCCGTCGACGGAACCGTGGATGACGCGACACTGGATGAGGGCGAGACGGCGGCCTAGACGGGAGCCGCAAACCGCTGCCGAGACGCCGCCCATGCCCGACCCCCTCGCCTTCATCGACCTGCACGCGCAACGAGCTCGGCTCGGCCCAGACCTCGAGGACGCGATCCTCCAGGTCGTCCGCAGCGGTCGCTACATCCTCGGCCCCGAGGTCGCTGAATGCGAGCGAGCGCTCGCCGCCTTCGCCGGCGCTAAGCATGGCCTCACCTGCGCGTCCGGGACCGATGCGCTGGCGCTCGCGCTGATGGCCGAGGGCGTCGGCGTCGGCGACGCCGTCCTCTGCCCAACCTTCACCTTCGCCGCAACCGCCGAGGTCGTCGCCTGGCTCGGCGCCTCGCCCGTCTTCTGCGACATCGACGCCACCACCTTCAACATCGACCTCGAGAGCGCCGCGCAGGCGGTGGCCACAGCCCGCGACCGCGGACTCCGACCCAAGGCCGTCATCGCCGTCGACCTCTTCGGCCAGCCCGCCGAGCACGACGCCCTCGAGGCGTTCTGCACAGCCCACGGCCTCTGGCTCCTCGACGACGCGGCGCAGGCGTTCGGCGCCTCCTACAAAGGCCGCCGGCTTGGCACCTTCGGACGCATGACCGCCACGAGCTTCTTCCCGGCGAAGCCGCTGGGGTGCTACGGCGACGGCGGCGCGCTGCTCTTCGACGACGATGCGCTGCTGGAACCCCTGCTCTCGCTCCGCGTCCACGGCCAGGGCGCCGATAAGTACGACAATGTCCGCATCGGCATGAATGCGCGGATGGACACCGTCCAGTGCGCCGTGATCCTGCAAAAGCTGAAGCTCTTCCCGGACGAGATCGACGCCCGCAACCGGATCGCGCATCGCTACGCCGCAGCGCTTGCCGACGTCGCCCAGGTGCCCACGGTCGCCCCCGACCGGGTCTCGACCTGGGCCCAGTACACCCTCGTGCTGCCTAAAGGTTCGGACCGCAACGCGCTGCAAGCCCACTTGCGCGAAGCCGGCATCCCCACGGCCGTCTACTACGGCAAACCGCTGCACCAGCAGACCGCCTACGCCCACTACCCCATCGCGGGCAACGGCTGCCCCACCGCCGAAGATCTAGCCGATCGCGTCCTCAGCCTGCCGATGCACGCCTATCTGCAGGAAGAAGACCAAGCGCGCGTGGTCGCAGCGTTGCGCGGAGGACTCGCAGCAACATAGGCGGCACGCCGCCGGCGCCCGGGCCGCGCCGGATCGCGCTGAAGCCCGGTGGACGGTCAGCGAGCCGCGGCCTCGACCGGTTTTGGGGCGGGTGAGATAGAATGCTTCGCTTGGCGCCGTGCGGCGCCGACTGGAGCGAGACGGCGCTCGGCGTGGCGGATGGCCTGGGTCACGACGAAGTTCATCAGCAGATAGAAGGCGCCGGCGACGACGAAGACTTCGACCGGACGGAAGCTCGAGGCGATGATCGTCTTGGCGATGCCGGTGATCTCGAGGATCGTGATGGTCGAGGCGAGCGAACTCGCCTTGACCATCAAGATGATCTCGTTGCCATAGCCGGGTAGCGCCTGGCGGATGGCGATCGGAAAGGTGATCCGGCGGAAGAGCTCGAGCCGTGACATGCCGACCGCTCGACCGGCCTCGATCTGGCCCTGGGGCACCGATAGCAGGCCACCCCTGATGATCTCGCTGGTATAGGCACCGGTGTTGAGCGTCAGCGCCAGAACCGCGCAGAACCAAGCGTCGCGAAAGAAGATCCAGAGACCGACGTCCTCCAGGAACGGTCGGAACTGGCCGGAGCCGTAGTAGATGAGAAAGATCTGGACGAGGAGCGGCGTGCTCCGAAAGACGTAGACGAAGCTGTAGGCGAAACCGCGCGCGATGCGATTCGGGCTGAGGCGCAGGAGCGCGATGGCGACGGCGAGGACGAAGCCAAGCCCGAGGGACTGGGCGACCAGCAAGAGGGTCGTCGGCACACCGGCCGCGATGCGGGGGACGATACCGGCGAGGAACTCGAGATCCATCAGGCTCGCCTAACGCCCTTGTTGGCCCAGCGCTCGGCGCGGTCGAAGCCCTGATTGGAAAGTGAGGTGAGGCCGAGGTAGAGGACGGCCGCCACGAGGTAGAAGGTGAAGGGCTCCTTGGTGGAACCGGCGGCAACCGCCGCCTGGCGCATGATCTCGACCAAGCCGATGACCGAGATGAGCGAGGTGTCTTTCAGGGTGAACTGCCAGACATTGCCCAGCCCCGGCAGCGCGAAGCGGGCCACCTGCGGGACCAATACGCGCCAAAAGCGCTGGCTTCGGCCCATGCCGACGGCGACCGCCGCCTCGATCTGCCCCTTCGGCACAACCTGGACGGCGCCCCGGATCACCTCGGCCGAGTAGGCGCCGGCGCTGATCGCCAGACACAACGTGCCGGCGAGGAAGATCGGCAAGTCGACATAGCCCTCATAGCCGAACATGCCCGAGGCGATGGTCCGGAGCGCCGTGCCACCGCCGAAGAAGACCAGGTAGATGACGAGCAGCTCGGGGATGCCGCGGACGACCGTGGTGTAGGCCTCGGCCAGCCAGCGCAGGGGCGGCACGGGCGACAGCTTCATCGCCGCCAGCCCGCTGCCGATAACGATCCCGAGCGCGTAGGCGGCGACGGCGACCAGGAGCGTGACCATGGCTCCCCGTGCCATCTGGTCGCCCCAGCCGGCGTCACCCCAGGCGAGAAGCGAGAGGTCCAAGCCCCGGACCTGCCCTAGCCGGTCACGGCGCCGCCGCGCTGTCGAAGCCGAACCACTTACGGGCGAGTTCGCTCACCGTTCCGTCCTCAAGCGCCGCCTGAATGGCGCCGTTGAACTTCTCGACCAGTTCGGTGTCCTCCTGACGCACACCGACGCCGACGCCCTCGCCGAAGATCCCGCCCGAGAACCCGGGGCCGACGCGCGTGAACTCCTTGCCGGTGTCGCCCGCCAACAGCGGCTGCCAGCCGCTCTGGTCGGCGAGCGCCACGTCGATCCGCCCGGCCTGCAGGTCGAGGTCGAGGTTCTCCTGGGTGTCGTAGGTGCGGATGGTGATGTCACCCATGAACTCGCGCAGGAAATTCTCGTGGATGGTGGCCGTCTGCACGCCGACCGTCAGGCCCTCGGTCAACTCCTTGACCCGGTCGAGCAACGCCTGCTCGTCGGCCGAAACCTCGGCCATATCGATCCGCGCCTCGGGCAGGCCCGCACCGGCGAGGTCGCTGTCCCGGGGGGCGACGAAGATGGCGGGCGTGGTGGCGTAGGAGCGGGAGAAGCTGATGACCTCACGGCGCTCCTCCGTGATCGACATGCCGGCCATGATCGCGTCGTAGCGACCAGCCTGGAGCGCGGGAATGATGCCGTCCCAGGCCTGGGACACCAGCTCGCACTCCGCGTCCATCCGCGCACACAGGTCGGCCATCAGCTCGACCTCAAACCCGTCAAGCTCGCCAGCGGCGTTGGTGAAGTTCCAGGGAGCGTACGCACCCTCGCTGGCGACACGGATGGTGCTCCAGTCCTCGGCGGCGACGTTGGTCGCCATCACGAGTGCAGCGCCTAGGCCGAGCGCGGTTTTCAGGTGCATGTTCGTTCCTCCACGATGACAGGACTACAGGACACTGGCGAGAAAGCGGCGGCACCGCTCGGTCTGCGGGTTGCCGAAGAGCTCCGAGGGCGCGTTCTGCTCCTCGACGCGGCCGTCGGCGAGGAAGATGACGCGGCTTGAGACCTCGCGCGCGAAGCCCATTTCGTGGGTGACGACGATCATGGTCCGCCCTTCGGCGGCTAGGTCGCGCATGACCTTCAGCACCTCACCGACCAGCTCCGGGTCGAGCGCCGAGGTCGGCTCGTCGAAGAGCAGGACCTGCGGCTGCATGCACAG
>CAYUKE010000276.1:0-4544 GCA_964445185.1 uncultured Geminicoccaceae bacterium | reverse complement strand
CGGCACGCCCCGGCCGGGTCGCGCCGGGATCAGAACGGGCAGCAGGCGGGTGGATCTGTTTGGGAGGTTTGCAATGGCGCGTTTGTCCGTCCTCGGCGCCGCGGCCCTGGCCACGGTGGCCGGTGTCGCGATCGCTGCCGACTATCCGTCGCGCGACATCACGAGTGTCGTCGTCTGGTCGGCCGGCGGCGGGACCGACGTCTCCAACCGCATCGTCACCGCCGAGATGCAGGAATTCCTGCCGGTGCGCATCAACGTCACCAACCGGCCCGGCGGCGTCGCGGGCTCGATCGGCATGAGCTTCGTCGCCAACCAACCGGCCGACGGCTACACGCTCGTCGGGCTCAGCGAGAGCAATGTCACTGCCGCGGTCCAGGGCGGCTGGGACCAGCGCATGGACATCTGGTATCCGTTCATCATCGGCGGGTCGCCGGACATCATCTCCGTCGGCGCCGATGCGCCTTACCAGACCCTGGAAGAGCTCGTCGAGGCCGCCGCGGCCGATCCCGGCGGCATTCGGGCGTCTGCGGGCGGTGCCGGCTCGATCCATCATCTGAACCTGCTGGCGCTCATGAACGGTACCGGGGCCGATCTCAGCTTCATCCCGTATCCCGGCTCGGCGCCGGCCCAGACCGCGGCGATGACCGGCGAGGTCAGCGTCGTCGTCACCTCGCTGGCGGAGCAGCAGGAACTGCTCAAGGGTGGCCGGCTGCGGCCGCTCGGCATGCTGGTCGAGAGCGATTTCGAGCTTGAGGGTGTCGGCACGATTCCGTCGGCCTTCACCGCATTTCCCGCGCTTTCCGAGCACCTGCCCATCAGCCAGGCGATCGGCATGGCCGTGCTTGATACGGTGCCGGACGAGGTCAAGGCTTCGCTGACGGCGGCCTTTGAGCAGGCGCTCGAGACCGAGGCTGTTCAGAGCTGGGCCGCGGAGAACTACTACCAGCTCTCCGGCCTCACCGGCGACGAGGCGAAGGCCGAGTTCGGGAAGCTCGAGAGCCTGTTCGCCTGGACCCTGCAGGAACTCGGCGCGGCGGAAGTCGATCCGGCGAGCCTCGGTATCCCGAAGCCCTGACCTCTTCGGGGCTGGGTCTCGCCCCTGGGGCGCGGCGGTCCCCCTGCCGCCGCGCCCTTTCCTTCCTCGCCCTCCATCACGACCGAGGCGTCGGGGCATGCACGACGAGAAGACAAGGCGGCTGCGCCGCGCCGACTTCTGGACCGCGCTGGTCCTGCTGGGTGTCGCGGGCCTGTTGCTCAGAGGCGCGCTGGGGTTCCCGATCACCGACAGCTATGGCGGCGTCGAGAACGTCTGGTACGTGTCGCCGGCGCTGTTTCCGCTGCTCGTCACCGCCGCGCTCGCCTGTCTCGCCTTGCTGCTGCTCGTCAACGCCGTGCAGACGGGCGGCGCGGCGGACGCGTTGGCGCAGGTCCGCAAGCCCATCTCCCGTCTCGACGCTGGTCAGCGCAAGCTGCTGCTGATGGCGACGCTCCTCGTCGGCTACGTCTACGGCTTCATCCCCTACGTCGACTACATCGCCGGCAGCGTCTTCTTCCTGCTCGCGTTCATCGCCGCGTTCCACGTTGGCGACGTGCGCGGCGTCCGCGTGACTGTCGCAATCTTCCTCACGCTGTCGCTGGCAACGGCGCTGGTCGGCGCCGCCGGATTGGCGCCGCGACCGAGCACCGTCGCCGCGCTGTGGTTCGACGGGCTCGTCCTTGTCGCGCTGAGCGTCGCGCTCGCCGCGCTCTTCCTCCGGGTACCGACCGAGCGAGGACGCCTCGTGGTGGTCGCGACCACGGCCATTGCCGTGCCACTCCTGTTGGCGCCGGCCTTCAAGTACGGCCTGCTGGTGCCGCTGCCGCGCGAAGGCCTGATCGTCGGCGCGATGGACGCGGTGCGCTATGCGCTCCGGGCCGCGCTCGGCTAGGAGACACGCCTTGGACCTCGCCCAACAGTTCGGCGTCTTCTTCTCCGTCCTCGCAGAGTTGATCAGCTCGCCGGCCAACCTGCTGATCCTGCTGACCAGCAGCTTTCTCGGGATCATCTTCGGCGCCCTGCCGGGCCTTACGGCGACCTTGGGCGTCGCCCTACTGACGACGCTTACCTACGGCATGCCGGTCGAGACCGCGTTGCTCGCGCTCTTGGGTATGTATGTCGGCGCGATCTACGGCGGCTCCTACCCGTCCATCCTGATCAACATTCCCGGCACCGCCGCCGCCGCCGCCACCGCCATGGACGGCTATCCGTTGGCGCAGCGCGGTGAGGGCGCGAAGGCACTGGGGCTCACCACCACGGCCTCGTTCATCGGCACCTGCATCGGGCTCGTGTTCCTGGTCGGCGTTGCACCGCTCATCGCTGAGCTCGCGCTTCAGTTCACGTCCTTCGAGTTCTGTCTGCTCGCCGTCTTCGGCATCGTCATCAGCGGCACGCTGACAAGCAAGGACCTGGTCTACAAGGGCTGGATCGCCGGGCTGCTCGGCCTGGCGCTCGCCTGCATCGGCCGCGACCGGCTGCAGTTCTACCCACGCTACACCTTCGACATCCCGGCGCTCGACAGCGGCATCGAGGTCGTGCCGGTCCTGATCGGCGCCTTCGGCATCCCGCAGATCCTGCGCGTCCTGAAAAGCGGCGAACGCCTTGGGTCGCCCAATCCCGTCGGCCGGGTGCTGCCGCAGATCGGCACCGTTCTCCGGAACCTCAAGCACATCGTGCGCTCGGCGTTCATCGGGGTCGGCATCGGCTCGGTGCCGGGCGTCGGCGAGGACATCGCCGGCTGGGTCTCCTATGCCACCGCGAAGAACACCTCCAAGCATCCCGAGACCTTCGGCACTGGGGAGCCCGCGGGCATCGTCTCGAGCGAGACCGCAAACAACGCCTGCATCGGCGGCGCCTTGATCCCGCTGTTGACCTTGGGAATCCCCGGCAGTCCGCCGGCGGCCATGCTGTTGGGCGCGCTCTTGCTGCACGGTGTCAATCCGGGGCCGATGATCACCTTCGAGCGGCCCGGCTTCATCGTCTCGGTCGTGGCGATCATGTTCCTCGCCTCGGCGGCGATGTGGATCAACGGCATCCTGCTGGCGCGCCAGGTCGTGAAGGTGCTGCGCGTGCCGCCGCCCTTGTTCCTGCCGGTGGTCGGTGTCCTCTGTGTCTTGGGCTCCTATTCGTTGGGCCTCAACATCTTCAATCTCTACTTGATGGTTCTCGTAGGCCTCGCCGCCTACGTCCTCGGCCAGATGGAGTATCCGATCTCGCCGTTGGTCATCGGGGTCATTCTCGGGCCGATGGCGGATGAGAACCTGCGCCGCGCGCTGATGGTGTCGAACGGCAGCCTGGAGCCCTTCGTCACCCGCCCCGTCGCCGCGATCTTGCTCGCGGTGATCGTGCTCACGATCATCGGCCAGATCCCGGCCTACCGGCGCCTGCGACGCCGCCTCTTCGGCGCCCTCTGGCGGCGTCTGGGCTTCGCTTCGGGTTGACAAGCCGGTCAGCCGCGCGCAACGCCCAGGGGCTTGCGGTGTACTTGTGGTCGTCCTGACTGCGCGCTCGCTCGTCGGCACAACATTCATTGAGCAATGAAGATCACGCATTTCGCGCTGCTGTTTGTTGTCTTCCTGGATCTGATGAACCAGGGCTTGGTTATTCCGATACTCACGACCGCGTTTCTCGACCCTACCGAGACGTTTCTGCCGGCCGAAACCTCGGCAGCGGCGTGCCAGTTTAGCTTCGGCCTAACGATGGGCGTTTTCTTTCTGTTTTGGTTCCTTGGCGCAGCTTTCATCTCGAAGCTGTCGGACGGCATCGGGCGCAAGGAAGGAATCCTCCTTTGTCTCGTTGGCAATCTGGTCGGCTATCTCCTGGCCGTGGTTGCCCTCGAGCTGGAGAGTTTCTGGCTGCTCCTCGTCGCCCGGGCGATTTCCGGCTTTACCGCCGGCAACCAGCCAATCGCCCAAGCCGCGCTCGTCGACATGAGCGAGAACGAGGCCCAGAAGACCAGATTTCTGGGCTATGTGCTGACGGCTCTGAGCCTTGGCCTGGTGGTCGGTCCGCTCATCGGCGGCATTTTCTCGGACCCCGATCGCCTAGGTCCATGGGCGTCGCTCGCTCTACCATTCTATGTGGTTTCTGGCCTTGTCGTCGTCAACATCGTGTTGATTGTGTTCTTTTTTCAGAACCAGAAAGCAGCAGAGGGTAATGTTCGCATTCGCCTCGTCGATGTTTTCTTGGCTCTGTGGTTGGCGCTTAAGCGGCCAATAATTGTTCGTATCTCGCTTGTGTATTTCTTCGGTCAAGTTGGTCTGTACGCGTACTTTTTATTCATGGACAATTACTTTTTCTTGCGTTTCGGCTTTACGACCTTTGAGAACGCGCTGGCTTTGGCGGTCTTGGGCGGTGCCATGGGCTTGGCTGGCGCTTTTCTGGTCGATCCTTTGAACAGGCGGTTCGGGCGTCAGACGCAGGTGGTCTGGGGGTTGGTCGCCATGGCGGCAAGCGCGGCCCTGGCGGCCGTGACCCCGTGGGTGCTGAAGAACTAGGACGTCATTGT
>CAYUKE010000275.1:0-4564 GCA_964445185.1 uncultured Geminicoccaceae bacterium | reverse complement strand
CGATCTGCCTCAGGGTCAACGCCGCCTGCGCGACGAACCAGCCGAGCGTTCGCTGCGTGGTCGAGCCGACGGAAGGCTCGCAGCAGAACCTCGAAGCGCTCAGCCGCGAGGATGTCGACTTCGCCATCGCCCAGTCCGACATCGAGCCAAACGCCGACGTACCGCGTGCCTGCCCGGTGCCGCTGTGCGTCGACGACAACTGCAAGGCGTTGCGACAGGGAGCGGATGCGGCAAGCCTTTATCGAGAAGCACTCTTCATCGTCACGCGCGGCGATCCCGCCGGGCCTTGGCTGCCGACGGTCGAGCGGCTCCGCGACCTGCGCGGCATCGCCGTCAGCCTCGGCCCCGGCGGCTCGGGAACCCGGATCTTCGCCGAGAAAGTGCTGCAGTGGGCCGACCCACCGATCGCGCCGGGCCGCGACCGGGCGCTGCCCTTCACGCAAGGCGTGCAGGCGCTTTGCGCGACGGAGATTCACGCGGTCTTTCGCGTCTTTGACGCGCACTGGCGCGGCCCGCCGCAGGACCAGCGACCGTGCCCGTTGCGCCTGATCCCGGTCGCCGAGCCTATCATCGACGCCGCCCTCGCGTCGGAGGCCACGACAGACCGGGCGCGTCTCGCGTTCGATCCCGACGGCAGTCAGGCAGCGTCGGTCGGGCCCACGGCGGTGCTGCTGGCCAGGCCCGGGCTGTGCGACGCCGAGGACGGCGCGGTCGAGCTCATCCGCCGCGCCGCCACACTGGCGCGGCGAGACGGCTCCACGTCCTCGGGCGCACGCCTAGCCGCGAACATCGCCGTGGCACCGCTGGAAGCCCTTCCGGTCCAGCTCTGCGCCGCGGCGACGCCCCGACGGTGATCGAATGGCCGGCGACTCTGTGAGCCACCGAAGCGCGGGCGGACCGGCCGTGCGTGGCCCGCCCGCGCCGGCTGATGCTCAAAGCGCGGCGAGGACCTGCTCGGCGCCGCTCGAGGCGACTGCGCCGGGGTTGTCCTCGACCATGAGCGCCGCCACGACGCCGTTCTCGACAATCATCGCATAGCGCTTCGACCGGGTGCCGAGAAACGGCCCGGAGAGGTCGATGTCCATGCCGATCGCCTTGGTGAAGGTGGCGTTGCCGTCCGAGACGAGCCGAACGGCGTCGCCGACGCCCGCCGCATCAGCCCAGGCCTTGACGACGAAGGGGTCATTGACGGCGACGCAGACGATGTCGGCGACGCCCTTGGCCTTGATCGCGTCGGCATGCGCGACGAAACCCGGCAGGTGTTGCTCGTGGCAGGTCGGCGTGAAGGCGCCGGGCACGGCGAACACGACGACCTTGCGGCCGCCGAACAGAACGTCGCCGGTGATGTCGGCCATGCCGTCCGCACCGAAGGCCTTGAACGTGACGTCGGGCAGCTTGTCGCCCGTTGCGATTGCCATCAAACGTCTCCCAGTTGACGCAGCGAGCCGCTGCGTTCGCGACCGTCACCTACGGGCGTTCGCCCGCGCCGTCACGCCGAAAAGAGGACGCCCGCGGCGCGTTGGTCGACTTGAAGCGAACGGGCGCCGTGCGTACCATCCAAGCATGCGCGATGCTGATTGGAACGGCAGCGATCTGACAGGTAGCCTGCTTGTCGCCATGCCCGGCATGGCCGACAAGCGGTTTGTCCGCACCGTCATTTTCCTCTGCGCGCACGGCAGCGACGGCGCCATGGGCCTGGTGGTGAACAAGGTCCTGAACGAGCTGACCTTGCCGGGGCTCTTGCAGCAGCTCAACCTCGACACCGGATCGGCCACCGACGAGCCGATTCACTTCGGCGGCCCGGTCGAGACCAGTCGCGGCTTCGTCCTACACAGTGCCGACTATGTTCAGGACTCGACCCTCGTCATCAACGACCGGATGGCGCTGACGGCGACCATCGAGGTTCTGAAGGCGATCGCCGGCGGCCGCGGCCCGGAGCGCAAGGTGCTGGCGCTCGGCTACGCCGGCTGGAGCGCTGGTCAGCTCGATGCCGAGATCCAGAGCAACGGCTGGCTCTCGGTGCCGGCCGACGACGAGATCGTCTTCGGTACGGAGAACGAGAACAAGTGGGAGCGGGCGCTCGCCAAGCTCGGCGTCACCCCGGCGCTGCTCTCCGGCGAAGCCGGTCACGCCTGAGCACTTCGGCTCTGCTTGACCGTCCCCGCAACCGTCGGACGCGGCGCGGTGATCGGCGGGTGTCGATGCACCCGCAGACACGTTGGATGGTGTTGCGCTGCGGCGTCGCAGGTCGTCTCGTCAGGCCCCTGGGCGGGCCTCGATGCCCGCCTGGGTCTGCGCCGCCGCGATTTCCGCTTCGTAGCCGCGGATCGCGCGCTGCAGCTTCTCGAACGCACGGACCTCGATCTGCCGGACGCGCTCGCGACTGACGTCGTACTCCTGGCTCAACTCCTCGAGCGTGCGCGGCTCGTCGGTGAGGCGGCGCTCGGTGAGGATGTGCCGCTCGCGGTCGTTGAGCACCTCCATGGCCCGGGCGAGCAAGCCGCGCCGATGCGCGAGCTCGTCGTTCTCGGCAATGACCTCACCGTGGTTCTGGGTGTCGTCGACGAGCCAGTCCTGCCACTCGGTCTCGCTGTCGGTTCGCAGCCCGGCGTTAAGTGAATGGTCCGGCCCTTCGAGCCGCCGGTTCATGTCGATGACGTCCTGCTCGGTCACCTGCAGATGGTCAGCGATCTTGCGGACCGTCTCCGGCGCGAGGTCACCCTCGTCGATCGCCTGCATCTGGCTCTTCAGCCGGCGGAGGTTGAAGAAGAGCTTCTTCTGCGCCGCCGTCGTGCCCATCTTCACGAGCGACCAAGAATGCAGGATGTATTCCTGAATGGCGGCGCGGATCCACCACATGGCATAGGTGGCCAAGCGAAAGCCACGCTCCGGGTCGAAGCGCTTCACCGCCTGCATCAGGCCGACATTGCCCTCGGAGATGATCTCGTTCATCGGCAGGCCGTAGCCGCGATAGCCCATCGCGATCTTCGCGACGAGGCGAAGATGGCTGGTGACGAGCCGATGCGCGGCATCGAGGTCGCCGTGCTCGCGCCAGGATTTGGCGAGGACGTACTCCTCGCCCTGCTCGAGCATCGGAAAGCGCCGGATCTCGTCGAGGTATCGGGACAGGCCCGAGCCTTCGACAGGGACGACAGGGAGGCTAGCCATCGGGCTTGATCTCCAACGTTTGGCGCAAGATAGGGAACCAATTGAGTACTGAACGGCCGCTGAACTTCGGATGCGCGTGATCGCTCAGAGGTTACAGCTGCCAACCAGCTCCATCAACGCGCGAAACTCCTCCGGAGGAGATCGCTCGAAGCGCAGCCGCTCGCCCGTCACCGGGTGGTCGAAGCCGAGAAGCTCGGCATGGAGGGCCAGCCGCCCCCATTCCGCCAGCCAGCGGCGGACGGGCTCCGCCAAGCGCCGGCCGCGCACGCCTTCGTAGAGCGTGTCGCCAAGGATCGGGTGGCCAGCATCGGCGAGGTGGACGCGGATCTGGTGCGTTCTACCGGTCTCGAGCCGGCAGACGATCTGCGACGCGCGCGTGCCGATCGCAGCCAACCGCTCGACGTGGGTCACGGCGGTCTTGCCGCCGGTCGCGACGACGGCCATCCGCTTTCGGTCGCGCGGGTGCCGGCCGATGCTGCCAGCGAGCCGCGCTCGCGGCGGAGGCAGCCCGGAGACGATGGCCTGATAGGCGCGGTCGACGCTGTGCACCGCGAACTGCCCCGCGAGGCCGCGGTGGGCCGCATCGGTCTTGGCGACGACCATGACGCCGCTCACGTCCTTGTCGAGACGGTGCACGATGCCCGGCCGCTCAACGCCGCCGATGCCTGAGAGCTGACCGGCGCAATGCGCGAGGAGCGCGTGGACGAGGGTGCCACTGTGATGGCCCGGTGCCGGGTGCACGACGAGGCCCGCGGGCTTGACCAGCACCAGTAGGCTCGAGTCCTCGTGGAGGAGGTCGAGGCGGCGGGTCTCCGGCGCGAGCGTCATTGGCACAGCCGGTGGCACCCCGAGATCGACGCGATCGCCCCGTTTGACCCGCTGGGCGGGGTCCAGTACGACCGCTCCGTTCAGCCGCAGATGACCGGTCTTGACGAGATCTTGAAGGCGCACACGCGATAGCGCTGGGAGCTGTTGCGCGAGAAAGCGATCAAGCCGCTGCCGGTCGTCGTCGGCACTGGCGATGAGGTGATGGTCGGATGCGCGCGGATCAGGACGGTACATTCGAAGACATCGACGCTGGTGATGTGGAGACCGCGCTCGCCGCAGACCCGTCAGACCTGTGGCTGAAAGCGCTGAAGGTGTTCGTCGTCGTGACCGGCGTCATGCTCGTCATTGGTTCCGGCCTGTTCGTTTACCTGTTCCTGGACAAGCGCGAAAGCGACCGGGCAGCCGATCTCGCGCGCCAGGTCGGACCCGCAGCCGCCGTGGCCGGTCCAGAAGGCGCGCTCATCCGCGACGTGCGGCTGGAAGGCGGGCGCGCGCTTCTCACGCTCGAGGGCGCCGATGGCCGCGACTACTTGATGTACGTCGACCTCGCCCACGGCGAGCGGATCTC
>CAYUKE010000274.1:0-4567 GCA_964445185.1 uncultured Geminicoccaceae bacterium | reverse complement strand
GTGCCCGTGCTCGAGAACGTGCGCGACAATTGCGCCTCCGGCCCCGTGCTGGTTCATGTCGTCACCGAGAAGGGCCGGGGTTTTGCGCCGGCCAAGTCCGCCGACGACAAGTGCCACGCCGTCAACAAGTTCGATCCTGAGACCGGCTTGCAGCAGGCCAAGAAGGGCAACGCGCCGAGCTACACGAGCGTGTTCGCACGCGCGTTGATTGCAGAGGGCGAGCACGACGAGCGGATCATCGGCATCACCGCGGCGATGCCCGACGGCACCGGTATCGCCAAGTTCCAGGAGCGCTTTCCCGAACGGACCCACGACGTCGGCATCGCCGAGCAGCACGCGGTAACCTTCGCCGCCGGCCTCGCTACCGAGGGCTACAGACCCTTCTGCGCGATCTACTCGACGTTCCTGCAGCGCGGCTATGATCAGGTCGTCCACGACGTCGCCATCCAAAAGCTCCCGGTCCGCTTCGCGATCGACCGCGCGGGTCTCGTCGGCGCCGACGGCCCGACCCACGCCGGCGCCTTCGATCTGGCTTATCTCGGTTGCCTGCCCGGCTTCGTCGTCATGGCGCCCGCCGACGAGGCGGAACTGATGCACATGATAGCCACGGCTGCGGCGTACGACGACGGGCCCACGGCGGTCCGCTATCCGCGCGGCGAGGGGGTCGGCGTCGCCCTTCCGGAACGAGGTGAGGTGTTGCCGATCGGTCGCGGGCGTGTCCTGCGCGAAGGCAAGACTGTGGCGTTGGTCGCCCTCGGTCCGCGCGTCTACGAGTGTCTGGAGGCGGCCGACCGCCTCAAGCAGCGCGGGATTTCGGCGACCGTCATTGACGCGCGCTTCGCCAAGCCCTTGGACAAGAACCTGCTCACCCACGCTGCCGGCAGCCATGCCGTCCTGCTCACGGTCGAGGAGGGTTCGGCCGGCGGGTTCGGCAGCGCCGTCCAGCAGCTCCTCCTCGACGAGGGCCTCCTGGACTTCGGCACCCTGAAGGTCCGCAGCCTCGTGTTGCCCGATCGCTTCATCGACCATGGCAACCAGCCGCAGATGTACGCGGAGGCGGGCCTCGACGCGGCGGCGATCGTCGCGCGCGTGCTCGACCTGCTTGACCACGTCGAGGTTGCCGGCTCGACCTCGGCGGCGAGTTGAGCGAGGCGACCTGGGAGCTGCCGTCGGGCAAGGACGCCGGCGGCGAGAACTTTCCGGTCGCATCGTTGTTGGTGCGCCGAGCACTGCGCCCGCACCTGCAGGTGTTCTACGCCTACTGCCGTGCTATCGACGACGTGGCCGATGCGGCCCATGTCGACGCCGACGAGCGATGCCGGCGCCTGCTCGCCTTCGACGCGGTACTCGCGGGCACGCTCGACGAGGGTCCGGCGAAGGCACAGGCGCTGCGCGCTAGCTCGGCCGCTACGGGCGTTAGCCTTGTTCACGCACGCGAACTCATCCAGGCGTTCCTCTGGGATACGTCCAAGAGTCGCTACGCGGACTGGAACGAGTTGATGGCCTATTGCCGGCTGTCGGCGTCGCCAGTCGGTCGACACGTGCTCGAACTGCATGGCGAGGCGCCGAGCACATGGCCCGCCAGCGACGCGCTCTGTAGCGCGCTCCAGGTGATCAATCATCTCCAGGACTGCGGTGACGACTACCGCGCGATGGACCGGGTCTACATTCCCGAGCCTTGGCTCGAGGCCGCGGGGCTCGATGTGGGTGTGCTCGGTGGGCGCGCGTCGCCGCCGGCGCTGCGCGCCGTGCTTGATCGCCTTCTCGATGGCACGACGGCGCTGCTGCGCACCTCCGCCCCCCTGAGCCGGCAGGTGCGCGACGGCCGTCTGGCCCTTGAGATCGGCGCTATACAGCGCCTCGCGGAGCGGCTGGTGCGCGAGCTTCGGCAGCGCGATCCGCTGGCGGAACGCGTCAAGCTGCGGCGGGCGACGATGCTCGCCGTCGCGCTGCGAGGTGCTGTCGATATCGGGTGGTCACGGCTTTGGGCACACTGACGCTCGCGTTCGTCTGCGTCGCGATCTGGCTCGGTTTGCTGTTCGCGCGCGGTGGCTATTGGCGCATGGCGGAGCGCCTTGGCAACGCACGGTCGTCGACCCACCCGCCCGTGTTGGCGATCGTCCCGGCACGCAACGAGGCGACGACGATCGAGCGTGCGCTCACAAGTCTTCTCGTCCAGGACTACCGGGGTCGCCTCGACATCGTTCTCGTCGATGATCAGAGCACCGACGAGACCGGTCGCCGCGCCGAGGCGGTGGCGCTTCGGGCGGGGGATCGGCGAGCGGTGCACGTCGTGCGGACAGCATCGCCGCCTGCGGGCTGGAGCGGCAAGACCTGGGCGCAGTTAGCGGGCCTTCGTCACGCCGACGACCTTGGTCTCGAAGCGCCCTGGCTGTGGCTCACGGATGCGGACATCGTGCACGACGCCGACGTCCTGGCGCGCCTCTTGGGTGAGGCCGAGGCCAGCGATGCGGCCCTAGTCTCGGTGATGGTCGACCTTGAGGTTGCGTCGCCTGCCGAACGCTGGCTGGTCCCCGCCTTCGTCTACTTCTTCGCGCTCCTCTACCCGTTCGCTCGGGTCCGTTCCGCCGATCGGCGTGTTGCCGCTGCGGCGGGCGGTTGCG
This sequence comes from uncultured Geminicoccaceae bacterium, assembly GCA_964445185.1. Lineage (GTDB taxonomy): Bacteria > Pseudomonadota > Alphaproteobacteria > Geminicoccales > Geminicoccaceae > JAAAPF01. Next base: position 1,943 of record CAYUKE010000274.1, on the reverse strand, counting down.
TTCTGGTGAGGCGCGCGACGTTCGATCGCGCCGGTGGGTTCAGGGCGATCCACGACCGGCTCATCGACGACGTCGCGCTTGCCCAGACCGTCAAAGCAAGCGGCGGCGCGATTGCGCTCTGCCTCGACCACGCCAGCCGCAGCCTCCGCCGCTACGACCTCGCCACGTTTTGGGCGATGGTGCGGCGGACGGCGTTTACCGAGTTGGGTTACTCGCACGTGCGCCTCGTCCTCGCCCTCGGTGGGCTCGCGCTCGTGTTCCTGGCGCCACCGCTGCTTGCCCTGTTCGCCGACGGTCCGGCCCGCGCGCTCGGCGTTGCCGCCTGGGCGATGATGGCGTGGAGCTACGGTCCGATCCTGCGCTGGTACGGCTTGCATCGTGCCTGGGCGTTCATTCTACCGCTGACCGCCGCGGCCTACATGGCGATGACGATCCACTCGGCGCTGGCGCACCGTCTCGGGCAGCGCGCGGTTTGGCGCGGCCGCGCCTACCGCGCGTGACGCTCCGGCGCTTGTTGTCCTGCCCGTGCGCGCCTAGCACGTTGCTCCAGAAGGCGCGGAGCACGCGTCGCCGACCTTGGATGCTTTCCGATTGAGGCACTGGCACGTCATCGGCGCTGGCCTCGCCGGGCTGGCCGCAGCAACCCGGGCCGCCGTCGCGGGTGACCGGGTCTCTGTCTACGAGGCCGCCCCGGTGGCCGGTGGTCGCTGCCGCACCTACGACGACCCGCTGCTCGGTCGACGGGTCGACAACGGCAACCACCTGATCCTCAGCGGCAATGGCACGACGAGCGCCTATTTGGACCGCATCGGCGGCAGCGATCGCTTTATCGAGCTCGCCCCGGCGCTGTTCCCGTTCGTCGATCTCCGCACGGGCGATCGCTGGGTGCTGCGGCCGGGCAGGGGTGTTGTCCCGCTCTGGTTCCTTGATCGGCGGCGGCGCCCACCCGGCGTGTCCCTCGCCGGGATCGCTCGGGCGTTAGGCCTCGTCTTCGCCGGGCCCGAGCGCACGGCGAAGTCCGCGACGGGCGACGGGCCGGCCTACGACCGCTTCTGGGACCCGATGATCACCGCAGCGCTGAACACGGCGCCGGAAGAGGGTGCCGCCCGCTTGATGCGTCCGGTCCTCGTCGACACCTTCGCCCGTGGCGAGCCCTGGTGTCGGCCTTGGCTGGCACGCGAAGGCCTTGGCGATGGGTTGATCGATCCGGCGCTGGCACTGCTGCGCGCGCACGCCGCGGACGTGCATCTCGGGACCCGGGTGGAGGCGCTGCAGCTCGCTTTCACGCACGTCGAGGGTCTCGCCGTCGGTGGTGAACTGCGGCGCCTCGGGCCGGCCGATCGCGTGGTGGTCGCGACCCCACCTTGGGTGACGGCGGCGCTCGTCCCAGACCTGACCGGTCCCGCGGCCTACAGTGCCATCGTCAACGCGCACTTCGTCGTCGACGGCGCCGAACATGCGCCGCCTACCTTCCTCGGTGTGGTCGGCGCGGCGACGCAGTGGATCTTTCGCCGGCCGGGGCTCGTCTCGGTGACGATCAGCGCCGCCGATCGCTGGATCGACGTGCCGGCGGCCACGCTCGCCGCGCAGATCTGGCCCGAGGTGTGCGCGGCCCTTGACCTTGGCGATGTGGCGCTGCCGCCCTATCGGATCGTCAAGGAGAAGCGCGCAACGCCCAAGCAGACGCCGGCTGCAGCCCAGCAACGGTGGCGCGTCGCCACGCGTTGGTCGAACCTGGCGCTCGCCGGTGACTGGATCGATACGGGTTTGCCTGCGACCATTGAGAGCGCGGTGCGGAGCGGCGAAGCTGCCTGGCGAGCGCTCCAAGCGCCGGTCGTGCAGGCGCCCGGCGCGGCCCCAGGGTGAGCCGGGTCCGCCTCGATCAGCTGCTCGTCGACCGCGGCCTCGCCGAGAGCCGCGCGAGGGCACAGTCGATGGTGCTC
>CAYUKE010000273.1:0-4588 GCA_964445185.1 uncultured Geminicoccaceae bacterium | reverse complement strand
GCTGGTGCGTCCTGTTGACGGTTCTGCTGTTGATCCAGGCGAAGCTCGGCGGGCTGACAGTCCTCGACGCCAACAGCCCATGGTCGGTGGCGCTCCATCTTGGCAACGCGCTGGTGCTACTCGCCGTGATGGTACGGGTCTTCGTGGCGACGGAGCGGGCGCCCACCGAGCACGTTAGCGCGCTGCCCCGCACGCTTGCTGCCGCCGTCTGGCTCACCGCGCTCGCAACGATGATCACGGCCGCGATGACGGCGAAGAGCGGCGCCAGCCTCGCCTGCTACACGTGGCCCGACTGCAACGGCGCTTGGCTGCCCGGGCTCGACGACCCCCTGATCCGGCTCCACTTCCTCCATCGCGCGCTGGCGGCGGTCACGGCGACCCTCGTCGTCGCGCTGCTCGTCGTCGGCTGGCGGGTGGGCGACCGCCGAGCGGGCCGCGCGGCAACCGCCGTGGCCGCGCTCGTTGCGCTCCAGGTGCTGCTGGGTGGGCTGGTCATCGTGCTGCACGTTCCGATCTGGACCGCGGTTGTGCACCAGGCGACGGGCGTCGCGCTTTTCGTCCTGATCAGCTATTTCCTGTGGCTCCTGCGCGCTGCACCGCAGCAAGCGCGCGCCGCAGCCGGGGAAAGCCATGTCCGCCTACAAGGCGCTTGAGGAGCGGTTCGCAAGGCTCGCGAGCCTCGGCCATGCGCTGGCGATCCTGTCCTGGGACCGGTCGGTGATGATGCCGCGCGGCAGCAACGGCGGTCGCGGCGACGCGCTCGCAGCGATCGAGGTGCTCGCCCACGACCTGCTCGTCGACCCGGCCGTCGGCGACCTCCTCGCGGCGGCGGCCGAGGACGAGTTCGAGAACGACTGGCAGCGCGCGAACCTCGCCGAGATGCGTCGCGCCCACGTCCGCGCCGCGGCCGTGCCGGGCGCTCTCGTAGGCGCGCTCGCGAAAGCGACAAGCCAGTGCGAGATGGTCTGGCGGACGACGCGCGGCAAAGGGGCCTTCGCCGCCATCGAGCCCGACCTCGCGGAAGTCGTCCGGCTCACGCGCGAGGTCGCGGCGGCAAAGGCAGCGGCCCTCGAGCTCGATCCCTACGACGCGCTCCTGGATGACTTTCAGCCAGGGCTGCGGCGCGCCGAAATCGATCCCATCTTCGAGCAGCTAGCCAGCGCGCTGCCGCCGCGGCTGGATGCGATCCTCGGTCGACAGGGGAAGCCGATCCGGCCGCACGGGCCTTTCTCGATCGCGCACCAAAGGCAACTCGCCACGCTCCTTATGGGACGGCTCGGCTTCGACTTCGAGCGCGGGCGTCTCGACGAGAGCGCCCATCCCTTCTGCGGCGGGAACCCCGACGACATCCGCATGACCACGCGCTGGGACGAGCACGACGCGCTAAGCGGGCTGATGGGCGTCCTGCACGAGACCGGCCACGCGCTCTACGAGGCAGGCCTGCCGGCGGCCTGGCGGTTCCAGCCGGTCGGCCGCTCAGGCGGCATGGCCATGCACGAGAGCCAGTCGCTGCTGGTCGAGATGCAAGCGTGCCGCACGCCGGCGTTCATAAGCTATCTCGGCCGGCTGTTGCGCGAGGCCTACGGTCACGATCCGGGCCTGGAGGACACGAACCTCGAGCACATCTACCATCATGTCGAACCGGGGCTCATTCGCGTCGATGCCGACGAGGTGACCTATCCGCTCCATATCATCCTTCGCTACCGGCTCGAGCAGGCCCTCGTCGGCGGCACGCTGGAGGTGGCCGATCTACCCGCCGCCTGGAACGAGGGCATGCGAGAGCTCCTCGGCATCGTGCCACCCGACGACACGCTCGGCTGCCTCCAGGACATCCACTGGCCGGACGGCGCCTTCGGCTACTTTCCGAGCTACTCGCTGGGCGCGCTGTTAGCTGCCCAGTTCTTCGCCGCCGCCGAACGCGACCTTCCGGACCTCCATGCGGACCTGGCCCGCGGCGTGTTCGGCGATCTGCTCAGCTGGCTCCGAAGCCACGTCCACAGCCGGGCGCGCTCCGTTTCCCTGGAGCGGGTGGTCGTCGACGCGACGGGCGCGCCGGTGGCCACCGACGCGTTCCTCACACACCTGGACCGGCGCTACCTAGCCGCCGGCTGATTACCCGCGTGGCCGATCAGCGCCGGCGGGCGACAACCATCACCGGCTCGATCTGGTGCGCTTCGAGCGCCGCCAGATAGTTGCGGAACTTCTCGCCGCTGTTGGCGCCGGTGAGCAGATGGAGACCGAGGGGCGGCAGGATCGGCGATCGCACCGCCGTGGCAAAGACGTCACGGAAGTAGTCGATGGCGAAGGTCCGCAGGTTCTCTTCGGCGAGGATCTCAAGGTCGGCGGTGCTCAGATCCTCGCGCGTCTCGTCAAGGGTCTTCAGGACACTGATATCCTTCGTCTCGGCCCAGGGCACGGGGTATGTCATGCCGGGCTTCGGCCCCTTCATCACGTCGAACAGGCACAGCGGCGCGCCGCGGCGGAGCACGCGCGCGATCTCGTGGTAGTAGGCCCAGCGGTCGGGAATGTTCATCGCTGCGTGCAGGGTGATCGCCGCATCGAAGGTGCCGCGACGGAACGGCAGCTCGGTCGCCGAGGCTTCGGTGAAGGTGCAGGAATAGCTGAGGCCCATGCGCGCCGTCAGCTCGCGCGCGGCAGCGACATAGTCCGCCGTCAGGTCGACGCCCTGAACGGTGCAGCCATGATACTTCGCGATCCAACGGGCGGCGCCGCCGATCCCGCAGCCGACGTCGATGACATGCATGCCGGGCGCCAGCGGCATCATTTCGAGGGCACGGACCGTCGTAGCGTGACCGGCGGTGTGGAACTCGTCGACTGGCGCCAGGTCCTCGGGCGTCGGCGCCGCCGGATCGCGCCCCGCGGCCCGCAGTCCCTGCAAGATGTCGTCGACTAGATGCGGATTGGCGTAGTGCGCAGCGACCGCGCGCTGCATGTCGTGCATCATGGGGATGTGTCCCAGTGTGGGTGTACCGACAGCGGGCAACTCCAACACCAAAGATGATATCCTGGTCGGACCCCTGCGGCCACAACGGATACGTCCCAAACGATATGTTTTTCGTCATGACCAGGTGGGCGGCGCCGTGCCGAAGGAGGTGGCCGGCCGGGCCCAGTAAGCGGGCGTCGCCGACATCTGGGCGGCATGGCGGACGGTCGTCAGTGACGGCCCGATGTCCAGAAGATCTGCCACCTGTCCATGGAGCACGTCCGGCTGGTCGACGCCGCCCGCGACCTGCCCGAGCGAACGGAGCCACTGGCCGGTCCGGGCGAGCGAGACCTCCACGCGCCAACTCCCACCGACAGCCGCCTGCTGGTGCAGCGCCAGGATGATGCCGGCGGCGAGCAGGTGGCCAGACGCGTGGTCGAGAATCTGGAGTGGCAACACCCGCGGAGCCTCGGCCCTGGCGGCCTCGGCTTCGGCAACGTTGAAGCCGGTGGCAGTCTGAGCCAGGCTGTCATAGCCGCGTTTGCGGGCCCAAGGCCCCAGGTCGCTACCGTAGGCCGAGAGCTCGGCGACGACGATGCCGGGGCGGAGTTCGGCCAGTCGCGCCGCGCCGAAGCCGCGCCGGGCAAGGCTGTCTGGTCGGTAGGACTGCAGGAACACGTGGCCGTGGGCGACCAGCGCCTCGAGCTGCCGCCGTCCGTCGGCCGCCTCCAAGTCGACAACCGCCGAACGCTTGCCCCGACCGGTGTCGACGTCGAGGAGCGGGATCGTCGGCGTTGCCGGCCCGAGCAGCCGCAGAACGTCGGCCCCATGGGCGGCGAGGGTACGACCGGCAACAGGACCGGCGATCACACGGGTCAGCTCGACGACACGAACGCCTGCGAGCGGCCTTGGCTTCGCTGGCCAGGCGCGCGGTGCGGCGTCGCCGATCCGCTCGATGCGCACGAGCGGCGCCCGGGCCAACGCGCGCGCCTGCGGGTGGTCGTCCCATTCGGCAAAGCTGCGCATCTTCGCCACGCAGAACCCGCGGCGCGTCGCCTCGGCCTCGAAGTCGTCCGCGGACCATGCTCGAAGGGCGCGCGCGACGGCATCGCGCGTGGCGGCGCCGTCCAACAGGGAGACGATCCCGGCGCGATGGTGGGGAAAGTTGGTGTGGAGACGAACCACGCCGTCGCCACAGGGATATGCGCCTGCGAGATCATCCCAGACGTCGCCAGGAGGTGCCCCATCGATCCGCAGGTGCCGCTCACTCCGGCACTCGACGGCGGCATGGCGCAGGTCCACGGCGACGCTCTGCGCGCGCCCTGACCGCGCGCGATCGAAGACGCAAGCGGCCCCAGCCGCGGCCGCGATGGCCGCCGCAGCGGCCGTGCCGACACGGAAGCTCGACGGGAGAACCGGGTCATCGCCCTCCAACGTGACGTCGACCGCAGGACCGCCGAGGCCGCGCCACAGCGCGCCGAAGGCAAGGCGCGGCGTCACCAGCCGCTGCCGCCGCCGCCACCGCCGCCACCGCCGGACCCGCCTCCGCCGCCCGAACCGCCACCCCCGCCGCCACGTTCGGTCGCCGTTGTGTCGGCGGCAGCGCCGCCAAAATCGCGATCGAGCGCGCTGCCGAACCGGTCC
>CAYUKE010000272.1:0-4592 GCA_964445185.1 uncultured Geminicoccaceae bacterium | reverse complement strand
GGCAGCGACGTTGCCGCAAGGCTTCGGCTTCGAGTGGACCGGCACGGCGCTGCAGGAAAAGGAGGCGACGGGACAGACAACGATCGTCCTCGCGCTCGCACTGCTGTTCGCTTACCTCTTCCTCGTCGCACTCTACGAGAGCTGGACGATACCGGTGCCGGTCCTGCTCTCGGTCTCCGTGGGCGTCCTCGGCGCCATCTTCTCGATCAGCCTCGTCGGCCTCAGCTTCGACGTCTACGCACAGATCGGCCTTGTCGTTCTGATCGCGCTCGCCGCGAAGAACGCGATCCTGATCATCGAGTTCGCGAAGATCGAGCGCGAGAAAGGCAGGCCCTTGCTCGATGCGGCCATCGATGGGGCGCGGCTGCGCTTCCGTCCGGTGATGATGACCAGCTTCGCCTTTCTCGCCGGGCTCGTCCCGCTGCTCATCTCCGGCGGCGCTGGCACGGCCAGTCGCGTCGCGGTGGCGCTGCCCGTGTTCGGCGGCATGCTCACCGCGTCGGTCCTTGGGATCTTCCTCATCCCACCGCTCTACGTCGTGTTCCAGTGGGCGCGCGAGCGCGTGAAGGGGCACCGTGCTCCGGAGGCGGCCGCGGCAAGCCCGGCGGAGTGAGCTAGTCCGCGGCTGCGCGCAGCCGCGCGCGCTCCTCGGCCGACCACTCGCGCAGGAGTGCGAAGACGACGGCCAGCACGACGGGCCCGAGGAACAACCCGACGACGCCGGCAAACATGGCGCCGCCGGCGAGCCCCAGCAGCACCAGCACGAATGGGAGCCGGCTCGAGCGGGCAACGAACAGCGGTCTGATGAAGTTGTCGACGATGCCGACAGGCGCGATCCCCCAGACGAAGACGAAGATCGCCGCACCGTACTGTTCGTTCGCGGCAAGCCAGAGTGCCGAGGGCCAGATCACGAAGCCGGCGCCGAAGGGCAAGGGGGAGCACAGCGCGGCGAGGACTCCGAGCAGGAACGGAGCGGGCATGCCCGCCAGCCAAAGGCCGAGGGCGGTAAGCGCGCCTTGCGCTAGGGCCGTCCCGAGAATGCCGTAGAGCACGCCGGTCATTGTCCCGTGCGCCTCACGGAGCAGGCGCTCGGCCCGCGATCCGGCGACGCGGCGGACCAGGCTCCGCACCTCGGCGGCGATGAAATTGCCGTCGCGATAGATGAAAAAGACGATCAGCAGGCTGATCGCGAGCTGGAACAAGCCGCTGCCAATGCCGGCGGCGACGGCCAGCAGGAACGAGGAAATGCGCCCGACATAGGGCTCTAGCGTCGCGCCTGCGTCGAAGTCGTGGAGCGCGATCTGCGCCCAGACCATCCCGACCGTGTCGCCGAGGATCGGCGTCGTCAGCAGCCAGGCCGGCGGCGGCGGAGGGTCGGCAAGAAGCGCCTGTCCCCAGTCGACGGCCTCGGGCACGCTCCGGGTCAGCCCGAAACCAGCGAGCGCCAACGGACCGATCAGAACAACGGTCAGCAACACAAGCATCAGCGCGGCTGCGCGTGTCCGCTTCTGGCCTGTGAGCGCGAGCAACCGCTCGAAGCCCGGCCAGGTCGCCAGCGCGATGACGAACGCCCAGAGGATCGCCGCCAGGAACGGCCTGAGGATGGCGAACGTCGCCGCGGCCAACAGCGCCAGCGCCGTCAGCGCCGCGATCTGCTCGGCGCGCTTGACGTCGAGCGCCATCGCTCCGCGCCCTAAAGGATGAACTTCGACAGATCGCCTGCGTCGACGAGATCGACGAGCCGCTCGCGGACATAGGCCGCGTCGACGACGACGGTCTCGCCGTCGCGGTCGGAGGCTGTGAAGCTGATCTCGTCGACGACCCGCTCCATGACCGTCATCAGACGGCGGGCGCCGATGTTCTCGACCCGGTTGTTGACCTCATGCGCGAGCCTGGCGAGCTCGTCAATCGCGTCGTCGGTGATATCGAGGACGACGCCTTCGGTCGCGAGCAGCGCGCGATACTGCTCAACGAGGCTCGCCTCGGGCTCGACGAGGATCCGCTTCAGGTCGCCCTGATCAAGACCGCTGAGCTCAACGCGGATCGGCAGGCGTCCCTGAAGTTCGGGAAGCAGATCGGCAGGCTTCGCCAAGTGAAACGCCCCGGACGCGACGAACAGGATGTGGTCGGTCTTGACCACGCCATGCTTGGTTGCCACCTGCGTACCCTCGATCAGCGGCAGCAGATCGCGCTGCACGCCTTCGCGGGACACGTCCCCGGCGCGACCCTCGCGCGCGGTGATCTTGTCGATCTCGTCGACGAAAACGATGCCGTTGTTCTCGGCAGCCTTGAGAGCCTCACGAACGACCGTCTCTTGGTCGAGCAGCTTGTCGCTCTCCTCCGCCAGCAGGACGTCGTAGCTGTCGGCGACCGTCATCCGCCGTCGCTTCGTCCGCCCACCGAGCGCCTTGCCGAAGATATCGCCGAGATTGACCATGCCCATCAGCGCGCCCGGCAAGCCCGGAATCTCGAACGATGGCAGGCCCTCGCTGCCGGCTTGAAGCTCGAGCTCGATCTCGCGATCCGCGAGCTCGCCGGCCCGCAGCATGCGGCGGAACTTCTCGCGTGTTTCCCGACCGGCGCTGTCGCCGACGAGCGCGCCGAGGACGCGCTCTTCCGCGTTCAGCTCGGCCTGGGCCGTCACCTCTTTGCGCAGCCGCTCGCGCGTCATCTTGATGGCGACTTCGACGAGGTCGCGGACGATGCTCTCGACGTCGCGGCCGACATAGCCGACCTCGGTGAACTTCGTCGCTTCGACCTTCAGGAATGGCGCCTGGGCGAGCCGCGCGAGGCGGCGTGAGATTTCTGTCTTGCCGCAGCCCGTGGGGCCGATCATCAGGATGTTCTTGGGCTGGACCTCGTCCTTGAGGCGCTCGTCGAGCTGCTGGCGCCGCCAGCGGTTGCGGAGCGCAATCGCGACCGCGCGCTTGGCGTCACGCTGGCCGATGATGAAGCGGTCGAGTTCGGAGACGATCTCGCGCGGCGTCAGGGCGGTCATGCGCGCTCCAGCTTCTCGACGACGATGTTGGCGTTGGTGAAGACGCAAATATCGGCAGCAATGCCCATCGCCTTGCGGGCGATGGCCTCAGCGTCGAGGCCGTCGACGTCGAGCAGGGCGCGCGCAGCGGCCAGCGCGTAGGTGCCTCCGGAGCCGATGCCGGCGCAGCCGTCCTCGGGCTCGAGAACGTCCCCGACCCCGGTGAGGAGCAGTGTCTCCTCGCGATCGCAGACGATCATCATCGCCTCGAGACGACGCAGGAAGCGGTCGGTGCGCCAATCCTTGGCCAGCTCGACGCAGGCGCGCTTCAGCTGACCGGGGTGGCGCTCCAGCTTCGCCTCGAGCCGCTCGAGCAACGTAAAGGCGTCGGCCGTCGAACCGGCGAAGCCACAGATGATGTCGGGTCGAACGCGGCGGACCTTCCGCGCGCCGGCCTTGATGACGGTGTTGCCGAGACTGACCTGACCGTCACCGGCGACGACGACGTCGTCGCCCTTGCGTACGGTGACGATAGTCGTGCCGTGTAACGAACCGGCGGCCGTGGCCACCGCATGAGATCGAGACAAGAACGGGCTCCTGGCGCGACGCGTTATGTCGCATGTGGGGCCCGTTCACAGGGGCGTCAAGCTAACGGCTCAGGCTGCCTCGCGCCGGTCGTCAACGCTGTCGACCGCGTCGGCGAGGGCGCGCAACGCGTAGAGCAGACCTTCCATGTCTTTCATCCGGAAGGCCGTGGCGGCAAGCACGGCGGCGGTGATGAGGCGGTCGTGCGGGTCGGCGTCGTCGCTCGGCCGCGGCGCGACCATGATCGGGGCGTCGGCGAGCAGGCGCAGATCGTCCATCGGGCTACCTCGCGTCGGAATCGGTCTCCTCCGAGGAAGATCCCCGGCGGCCGTAGCCTGCCGGGGAAAGTTCAGGGAGGGAGACACCATCAGGCTTACGGCCCTCGTGTATGATAACCCTAACGCGATATCAAGATAAAAAGAGAAGCATGGTTAAGTATAAAAGCCACGAGCTTAGCCAAATTACTGAAGACTTTCGCCAGCATTTTAGATTTTTCTCGTACCACCCAGCAGCAAACTGCATATCGTGAAAATACAAGCAAAAAGCCCGCGCCTTAGCACGGGCTCATGCCGGATCGGCCCTGGAAACCGTCAGCCGCCGAGCTTAGCCTGCAACGCCTGATCGACCGCATCGAGAAACTGGTTGGTGGTGAGCCAGGGCTGATCCGGCCCGATCAGAACAGCCAAGTCCTTGGTCATCTTGCCGCTCTCCACGGTGTCGATGCACACCTGCTCAAGCGTCTTGGCGAACGCCCCGACCTCCGGCGTGCCGTCGATCTTCGCCCGGTACTCGAGGCCGCGCGTCCAGGCGAAGATGGAGGCGATCGGGTTGGTCGACGTTTCCTTGCCCTGCTGATGCTGGCGGTAGTGCCGGGTCACGGTGCCGTGCGCCGCCTCGGCCTCAACGGTCTGGCCGTCAGGTGTCATCAACACCGAGGTCATCAGGCCGAGCGATCCGAAGCCCTGCGCCACCGTGTCGGACTGCACATCGCCGTCGTAGTAGTTGGAGGCCCAGACAAACCCGCCCGACC
>CAYUKE010000271.1:0-4627 GCA_964445185.1 uncultured Geminicoccaceae bacterium | reverse complement strand
GCGGTCCAGCGCGCGGGCCAGCACCGGATTGACCTCGTAAGGCTCGCACGGCACGCCGAACGTCATGTGCAGGAAGTTGCCCGCATAGCTCAGGTGGTTCTGCGGGTACATGAACGGCTGTCCGGCCGAGTACTTGTAGGCGAGGGCGGCGATCGTCGGCACCTTGGCGATCAGCCGGTAGGTTGCGATCATCCGGTTGTGCGGATCGTTGATGTCGAGATCTTCGTGGTAGAAGGCGGAGAGCGCGCCGACCATGGCGATCATCACCGCCATCGGATGCGCGTCGCGGCGGAAGCCGCGGATCAGGTTCAAGATCTGCTCGTGGACCATGGTGTGGTAGGCCACCCCATGGACGAACTTCTCCTTCTCCGCCGGGTTCGGCAGCTCGCCGTAGAGGATCAGGTAGGCGACCTCGAGAAAGTCGCAGTGCTCGGCGAGATCCTCGATCCGGTAGCCGCGGTGCAGCAGGATGCCCTGATCGCCGTCGATATAGGTGATCTTCGAGCGGCAGGCCGCGGTCGAGGTGAACCCCGGATCGTAGGTGAAGAGGCTAGTCTCAGCGTAGAGCTTCCGGATGTCGATGACGTCGGGGCCAACGCTGCCTGACAGCAGGGGAAGCTGCGTGGTCTGGTTGTCGCCGGCCTCGAGGCGAGCGTTGCGGCCGTTCGCCGTCTCGGTCATCCCCCAAATCCTCCGTTCATGATCGATGGGCGGCACGGCCCGTTCGGGCTGCCGTCAGGGTTCGCGGACGATAGTGGCGGTCCCGACGTCGATCAATTCGTCGGAACATCCGACCTCTGGACGTCCTTGCGACGTCAGCGGAGGTCGTCGTCGTAGACGAATTTCGGCATGTGCCAGCCATAGCGCAGCGCCAGCAACCGCAGCGTCAGACCGGCCGCCATCGCGGCGCCGAGGACGGCCAGCTGGGGCTGCGCCGTGGCCACGCCTGCGACATACAGGCTCGCGGTCACCAGCGAGGCGCTGGCGTAGAGCTCGCGACGGAAGAGCAGCGGCACGTCATTACAGAGGATGTCACGCAGCACGCCGCCGAAGCAGCCGGTGATCATGCCGGCGACGATGACGATCAGGACAGGCTGGTTCATGCTCAACGCGACGTTGCAGCCGATCACCGTGAAGACGACGAGGCCGACCGCGTCGAGTACCAGGAACGTCACCCGCAGGCGCCGCATGACGCGGGCCAGCGCGATCGTCGCCAGGGCCGCGCCGACGGTGACCAGGAGCAGCCACGGCCGGGCCACCCACGCGAGCGGGTAGTGTCCCAGCAGCACGTCGCGGATCGAACCGCCGCCGAGCGCCGTGATGCAGCCCAACAGCCCGACGCCGAACCAATCCATCTGCCGCCGCCCCGCCGCCAACGCCGCGGTCATCGCCTCGGCGGTGACCGCGAGGACGTAGAGCAGGTCGAGGGTCTGCTCGGTCATTGCTTGTTCCCTCGGGGACACGGCTGTGGGCTTGGCTCAGCACCGCATTCTGCTGGCCCGCCATCCGCCTCGCCAGCGGTGCAACGGTGGACCGTCAGCCGGCGTCGCGCGACGCGGAGAGCTAACGGCGAAGCGGCGCCTGATCCCGTCCGCCGTCAGAGGCCCATTCCATGTTAAGGACAAACGCGAGATTACTCCGAGCCGTGCGGGCCGGGCCAAGGTCGCGCTGCGGGCTGTCTTAAATCCGCCAAGAACGGACGGCGCCTGTTTCGACGAGGTCGCGCAGCCTGGCCGGTGTGACGCCCCCGGTGTCTGGATCATCCGTCCGTCCAGACGCGTGTTCCTCGCTGCAGTTGTTTAGGGCGACAAAGCGCTGCGTTAGGTCCGCAAGGGGCATTGGGTGGCCGAGGTAGAACCCCTGTATCTGGTCGCATCCCATTCGGACCAGGTCACGATACTGATGCTCGGTTTCCACACCTTCGCCAACGATCTCGAGGCCTAATCGACGACCAAGTCCTATGGCCCATTCACATATGCACCGCGTCCGCATATTCTCAAGATTAGCCACGAAGTCTCGATCCAGCTTCATAGCGTCCAACGGGAACGCTTGCAGACGTGAGAGGTTGGAATAACCTGTTCCGAAGTCGTCCAAACAGATTTTTGATCCGCTGCCGCGCAAGCGTGCGATATTTGAGAGAACCGATGGATCACTCTCTGCAAGTGTTGTTTCTGTGATTTCAAACTGAACCCATCCTGGATGGACTCCTGACTCCTCAATGATCCACAAAAATCGATCGGCACAGCTTTGATGACGTAGCTGGCTTGGGGACAAATTGACTGCTAGAAATATCTCTTTACCATAGATTTCCAAAAAAGTGCAGATTTCAGAGCATGCTGTCGACAAAACCCAATCGCCGATTGGCATAATTGATCCGTTGGATTCCGCAACAGGGATGAAATCTCTCGGACTCACTTCTGTGACCAAACCTCGATTCCATCGGACGAGTGCTTCGACGCCGACCAAAACTCGACTCCGGGCGCAGAAAATCGGCTGATACAAAACAGAGAATTGCTCTAAGCTAAGTGAGTTGCCCAGTCTGACATCGATTTGGCGCCGTCTTTGCTCGTCTGAGGGAGTTCTACTATCAAACAAAACATGTTGTCCTCTTCCATTTGATTTTGCTTGGTGTAAAGACACATCGGCATTCATAAGAATAGCATTTGTCGAAAGGCCATCAGATGGGAAACGTGCGGAGCCAATACTGATGCTGGCTTGTACGCGGTGACCACCAATATGGAACGGCTGTGCAAAGGCCTCTAGCAGTCGGCGGCCGAAGTTCCGAGCCTCGTCCGGCCTGCGCGCACTCGGTTGGATCGCCGCAAACTCGTCACCAGCGATCCGTGCCAGCGTACTCCGCGGGCCAAGCGCCTGGGTCATGCGCTCCGATGCCGCAACGAGAAACGCGTCACCGATCGTATGCCCGAACGCGTCGTTCATCGCTTTGAAGTTATCCACATCGATGAAATGCACAGCGATTTCATCACCGTGAGCTTGGGCCTCAGAAAATATTCTTGGCAATGTCTCATTAAAAAAACGTCGATTGGGCAGTCCAGTTAGTGAATCATGATGAGCTAAGTGATAAATAGTTGCGTTAAACTCCTTCTCTTGTACCCAACGTTGTTGTGATCTCCGGAGTTGGACGAAAAGCATCGCGATGAGCGCGGCTGAACTGCTCGCCAATGCTGCGCACACGACCAGGCTTGAGACGAAGATTTCATCCAGGCGCCGTTGTAGCTCAACGTGGCTATTTGCGGCCTGGTGCAAAGAGGCGATGACGACTTCCCGCATGGGAGGCTGAAAACTCTCGAGTGCCGATACGGCATCGGCGAGCGCGGCGGCACTCGCGGGCTCGCCATCGAGTAGATCGGAGAGAGATCGCAGTTCGGCTTCGAGGGCCGCGGCGATGGACTTGATCTCCGTGACCTCGCGCAGCACCACGCCAGTCGGCCCGTCGAGTACGGGTGGGATTCGGCTCCAAAGAATGTCGAGCCTTAATCGTATGGCTTCTAAATCGTCGCTTAGGATTAGTACTTCATGTCGCGATAGTGTTAGTAGCAAGCGCTGCAACTCGGACTCTAGCTCGTGCGCAGCCCACAGATTTTCGTAGCGTGAATTCAAGAGTGCATCGTTACCTAATCTGAACTGATAGATGTTGTTCAGAACAACTGCCAAAGATACGCAGAAAATAGTCAGGAAAAAAATGTGCGGAGCGTATTTTCTCTTATTCATAAACGCGCATTTCGGAAAGTTGCCATATCGATTTATGACTTGTTACGCGGTTATCTAACTCGGGGTGTTGCGACCAAGGGTAGATTAGCCAAAGTGGGCCTTTTCCTCGTCTGCTAAAATCCAAATCTGCCCCACTCATGGCAATTAGTACATCGTATTGCTGTGCGTCCGGCACTGGTATGTCAACAAAGTAGTCATTCAAGGCATGGGCTCGAATGATGCTCCCTGATGCCTGTAGTTCGGTGAGCAATGTCCGCAGAAGTACACCAACGAATTGAATATCGCCGTCTGTCCACGGTGTCCAAGTTGTCAGTGTAGCAGTGCCAAAACCTTCGAGAAGCTGGCGATCGAGATGTGTCTCGTCATTCACATTTGTTCGGTTGATGCGGCCTTTGACGACCAAGATCACGGGCGACGAAGGGGGCGGCAAAGCCTCTGCAGATGCATACTGTGGCCGGACCATCGGGAGCAGATATAGAAACTGCCTTCGACCCCAGTAAGGAACGCGCTGGTTTGCCGAAATGCGGCGTGTCCATGCTTCTTGCGTGTTGGGATTGGCCACGGCGTATGCCCTACGGTTGTGTAGTTCGCCTAGGTTGTCTCCTTTTGAGTGTCAATGCTGGCGGTGGACGGGCGCTCCGTTCGGGATCGGCACGTCGGCGGCGGGACGGACAACTTCGTCGGTTTCCCCGAGCAGGAGACCACTCAAGAGCCCTAGTTGCTGGTCCGCCGTAAGGCCGTGGCGACGGAGCACGTCGAGCGTCGTCAAGCCGGCATCCGCCGACGCTCGGCGGCGCGGCGAGTGCCCGGCAGGCCGGTCTGCGTCGCTCATGTCCCCGAAAGTGGCGTGCGGCTGCTACGGCCGAGCGGTGCCCATCTTACTTGCACTGTAGCC
>CAYUKE010000270.1:0-4630 GCA_964445185.1 uncultured Geminicoccaceae bacterium | reverse complement strand
CGGCAGGGTCGAAGCTGACGCGGTATTGGGCGGTGCGCAGCTCGACATTTTTGTGCACGGTGCCGAGGGTGTGGCCGAGGAACCAGCCGCCGTAACTGTGCCAGCTCACCGGGATCTGGCGGCGCATCAGCTCGTGCAGCGCCGGCGTCGTCAGCGCGACGTTGCCCATGAGCACGACCTGTGAGACGTCGATCAGGCGCGCCTTGGTCGGCGGGTCGTCGTCCACGGTGATCTGCAGCGTGTCGGCCTTCTTGCCGATGCGGGCGCGCTGCGCCTGGACGTACAGCGGCAGCGCCTCGGTGCGCGCGACCGCCAGCGGCCGCGGCCCGGCGCCACCGTGCTTCAGGAAGTTGACCTCGTCAGGCAGGCAGATGCCGACCAGCGAGCAGCGGGCGCACTTCGGGCTGTCCTCCAGCGGCGGCGGCAGGCGCCGGCCGAGCGCGGTCAGCCGGAGCCCGTTGACCGCATCGCGGGTCGCCGCCCGCAGCCCCTCGTCGAAGGCCACACGCACCCGCTCGCGACTCTCGGCGAAGTACAGCACGCCTTCCGAGCAGCAGTAGCCGTGCTCCTCCAGCAGCAGCCCCTGGACGCAGAGCTGGACGCGTTCCGGCCCCCAAGCGCCGCCGGCGACGTGCGGCCGCTTGCCGCGCTTATAGTCGACGGGGACGACCACGCCGTCGTCGACCTCGATGAGGTCGAGCTTCGCGACCAGGCCGAGCTTCTCCGAGGCGAGCGTCACCGAGCGGGCGTGCAGGCGCTCGTCGGCGGGCAGATCGTCGGGCCCGGGCAGGTCGCCGCCCCCCTTCTCCACCCGCCGATGCCGCCACCGCCCCTCGACGGTGTCCGCACTCTCCTCCCACTCCCCCTGCACCCACTCCAGATACGCGAGCCGGGGACAGTACACGAACTCGTTGATCATCCGGGCCGGCAGCGGCGGCACGTCGGCGGGCAGAGGCGGCGCCGGCAGGGGAAGCTCGGGTTGGGTGGGGTCGTGCATTCGCGTAAGCCCGCTGCGATACAACCAAGAAGACTGGATCTTCTAGTTATGCGGGCAATATGCCTTGGACGGTTGGTGCATTGCAATGCAGAAGCGGCATGCGCTGTGGCGGCGGCGCCGGAGCCGCTAGGCTTAGTCCTCGTCGGCTTGTCGAGTTTCGCCAACCGCAACGAACATGCCTAGGCCGTAGTGGCACGCAAAACCCAATGCGAATGGTCCCAATACCGGGTCTGCGAAGTTTAGGCAAAGAAAACTTCCAAGTGTGTCGGTTTGCGGCAAGCCACGACGCGATCGAAATCGATGGAATTCTATAGCGCGCCTGTTTGAAGAATTTCGTTGCGAAATACTAATATCTGTCAGAGCTGGGAAAACACCTCTTCGTTCGATTTCGCGAGATACTTGCTCAACGACGCCCAGGTTCTTCTTACGATGCCACGGAGTAAGATAGGGCGTTGCGCTCATCCATGACCGTGCGGGCCCGACCAAAGCGGAAACCTTAGCGAAGGCTTCTGGGGCTGCAATATCTTCGAGTGCCAGACGCCATTCCTTGCGGCCCCTGACACCTT
Organism: uncultured Geminicoccaceae bacterium; assembly: GCA_964445185.1. Classification (GTDB taxonomy): domain Bacteria; phylum Pseudomonadota; class Alphaproteobacteria; order Geminicoccales; family Geminicoccaceae; genus JAAAPF01. Next base: position 3,067 of record CAYUKE010000270.1, on the reverse strand, counting down.
CCCCGTCCGCGTGCCCATGAGCAAGCCAGAGTTTGTTCAGCCGATCGAGGCGCATGCGCGCCTCTTCCGAAAAGCCGCATCTGCAAAACACGATCAAATGATCGATGAACCCGTCGTCGTCGGCATCCTCCGGCAGAAAAAACGCATGCGCATGTGCGGGGTCGTGGCGCTGCGGTCCGTCCGCGTTGCGTCCCGACAACTCCGGCGGCGGATCCCCGTTTCCCGACATGAGCGCCAAGCGTGCAATCTCGCCAATCCTGAGCGCGTCTTCGATACGGGGATGCGGTCGCCCGGCGAGCACAAATCGCGCCATCTCAGGATGCCCAGGCTGCTGGCGGGAGCGAAAGACGGATCGGCGCCGACCGGGAGGCGGAAGTGGACCGATCGGCGACCGATCGTAGACGATCCTGCGAAGCGGCGGCGGGTTCGACCAGCCGACCTGCTGCCACTTGCCCGTATCCACTGCCAAGGCCTCGGACAGCCGCTCGGGAAGCGTCGCTTCTATCGCCGCGCGCTTCGCTTTCGTCTTTTCTCGTGACTCGGCTAGAAGTCGCTCCCGGCGTTCCGCCCAAGAGGCGGGCGTGAGTGAAACCGTCACATCGACGGGCACAGAATCCGCCGACGGAGACGTGTTCGGAGAGCGCGGACAGGCGTTGACTTCTCCGCTCCAATTCTCGGCGATGCGACCTTCGGCCCAGCTTTCTGCTCGTCCGAAGTAGCCGAGACGCTGGAGAAGGTGCGCGGCCATTGCCTCCTGCTCAGTTGTCAGACTCACGTTCGGCCAAGCGACCGTCAGCTCGGCGTGACTGTCGAAACGGAGGAAGGCGTCGTAGATCAGTTTTTTGTCCGTCGGTGCTGGCATGAAGGCTCGGACATGCGTGTGGACGGCGTCCGGCAAGAGAAATACGGGCGGCTCCAAAGCCAGCGCATCCACCAGATCGTCGAGCACCGCCCTCTTGAATGTTCCCTGATCCGCTTTGCGCCACCAGGTTGCGATCAATGCGCGGAGGATGCGCACCGGCTCTGGCGGCCAAGCCACGTCGGCTTCATTGGTGTGCCGCCCCCACGGCGTCGCGTGATAGCGTCCAGCCGGAAAGCTGAAGGCAAACGCGATCATTCTTCGCCTGTCCCTGCGCTCTCTGCTTTGCCTTTGCCTTTCCTGCCCTTTGGTTTCCAGGTTACGCAGGTTACGGGCGGATTTGCGAACTTGTCCTTGCCGGCAACCGCCGCGATTAGACCCGGCAGCGCCGATTCCAGATCCGAAAGCTCGGGAACTGCAAAGCCGTCCGGTGTGGTGACGTTGAGCGTGTCAATCTCGAGATCGCAGGCCGTGCGCAATCTCAAGCCCTCAGACAAGAACTTTCGGATCTTGAACAGGGCGAGCGCGACAAGCATTTTTTCTGCCGTTCTGCCCAACCCAAAGGCGCGGATCTGGGCGAGGTCGAGGTTGAAATAAGCGACGATCCGCTTTGCCGTGAACTCGTCACGGGCGAACGGAACATTGCCATAGCCCTCGGCAGCTCCGCCGCCTTCCGATTTTCCAGTGGCATCGACGCGATCGTTCTTGACGCCTCCACTCGAAGCTGTCGCAACGTTCTCGGCTTCGATAAATCCGGAAAGCGCCCGGGGCGTTCGGATGACGCCCGCGACCTTCTCGAGGAAAAGGCCGTGCAGGAGACTGTTGGGATCGTACTTGAGGAGGACCGGAAAGACTTTCCCGCGCATGTCGATGGGACGCACGCACTTTTCGTCGTAGCCGATTTCCAGTTTCAGACCGTCGAACCAATCCGAGTTCGCAATGTAAGGCGAGTTCAAACGATGTGCTTCCAGAACACTATTCGTAAGCGCCGTTCCTTTCTCATCGACAACTTTTATTACAGGTAAACCACGAAGTGAATTTACCCAATCATCCGCCACGTCATCCCAGCAAACTGCTTCCAGACAGTTGGCGACGCTCTGGGCAGACTCGACGAGCAACATCTCGGTCCCGTCCGGCGCCTTGTAGGTTGCCGCACCAAGGTTGGGGAAGCCGGTCGGCTGGAACCTATGTCCCTGAACGGGTTTGAGCGTGGCTTCAATCAGCAGGCGCGGGGTCGCGTCAAGCGGCGCAAAATCAAGCGGCATGGTTTTCCCCTTCGTCTTTCGTGAAGTCGGGATAGGCGCGAGCGATCAGCCGCTCCTCAGCCCGTGGAGCGATCGGAAACAGCAATGCAGCGATCAACCTGAAAGGATCGGCTTGCGAGGTCGGCCGAAGCCGCATGAAGGGCGTTGGTAGCCCTGCGCCTTTCGCGATGCCCTGGGCGCACGCGATGGCGTCGGCCGCCCGGCCGGCCCGGATCAGGCGCACGAGCGGCAAAGGATTGGCAAAGTTCTTCTGCTCGGGAGCGGCGCCGATCCCGCCTGGCGCGAACAGCGGCTTCAGCGCCGCGTAGTCGAGGGGTAAGACATCCGTGCGCGGGGCATCGAACAACGCCCCGGAATGCGACCGAGTCCAGGCAAGCCCGGCGGCGAGGGCGGCGATGCGATCGTCATCCGTGCGCCCGGCCATGAAGGCGGCCACGGCAGCGAGTGGCGCAACTCGCCAGCCGTGCAGCGGGAGCTCGGCCTGTCCGTGACGACTGAAACTGCGCCGCTGCGCCTCGATCAGGCGACGCTCAAGGACCGAGGCCATGTCCCGGACAAGATCACGTCCGGTCCAGACGGACAGGGCCATGGACTCGGTCGTGTCATCCCATAAGTCATCGAGACGGTTCGGAGATAGGGGAGCGAGGTGGCGGCGGAAAGGAAGTCGGAACCGACGTTCCCCGCCCTCGTCAGCGGCGTCAAGACTTGCTAGCGCCCCGGCGAGCGCGAACTCGGCCGATCCGTCATCGGCCGCCCTAGCCCATTCCGCCGACAACTGCGGGATCGGCACGAGACCTTTTTCGGCTTTTCGCATTTTCGGCCGGCGCGCGACTTCGAGCATCAGCGCGCCCAGTGAAGTCAACACACTCTGGACGGCTTCCGCAGAGCCGTCACTCGCGAGCCGAAACAAGCCTTCGTCAAGGCGTCGCCCAAGTGCATTGAG
>CAYUKE010000269.1:0-4664 GCA_964445185.1 uncultured Geminicoccaceae bacterium | reverse complement strand
CCTGCTCGAGGCGACCATCCACTACGACGGCAACCTAGCGATCACCGGCATCGAGCAGGCGCAGCCTTGACGCTCGACGTGGCTGCGTTGCGCGGCGGGACGTTGGGCGTTGCCGACCTGATCCACTTCAACAACGCGGGGGCAAGCCTGCCGCCCGACCACGTGCACGAGGCCGTGGTCAGCCACCTCGAAGCCGAGCGTCGCATCGGTGGCTATGAAGCCAAAGCGGCAGCGGAGGACGCGCTCGAGGGCTTCTACGGCAGTACGGCGCGACTGCTCAACGCGGGCGCCGACGAGATCGCCTTCGTCGAGAATGCGACGCGTGCCTTCGACATGGCGTTCTACGCCATCCCCTTCCAAGCAGGCGATCGCATCCTCACCGCCGAAGCCGAGTACACCTCGAACGCGCTCGCCTATGTGCAGATGGCCCGGCGAACAGGGGTCCGGGTCGAGGTGGTTCCGAGCGAGCCTTCGGGCGCGCTCGACGTCGCGGCGCTCGAACGGATGATCGACGCGCGCGTCCGCCTGGTCGCCGTCACCCACGTTCCGACCTACAGCGGGCTCGTCAACCCGGCGGCAGCGATCGGCGAGGTCACCCGCCGGCACGGTATCCTCTACCTGCTCGACGCCTGCCAATCCGTCGGACAGATGCCGGTGGACGTCGACACCATCGGCTGCGACATCCTGTCCACCACAGGACGCAAATACCTGCGGGGCCCCCGCGGAACGGGCCTGCTCTACGTCCGCCGCGAGCGTCTGGACGAGCTGGAACCGCCCTTCGTCGACCTGCACGCGGCGAGGTGGACCGCGCCGGAGAGTTTCACCTGGCGGCCGGACGCCCGCCGCTTCGAGAACTGGGAGTGCTACTTCGCGGGCAAGCTGGGTCTCGCGGCGGCTATCGACGGCGCCCTGGCGACGGGTGTCGACGCAATCTGGGCGCGGATCCGCCTGCTGGCGGAGACACTCCGCGTGGCATTGGCTGAGGTGCCGGGCGTCACCGTCCACGACAGGGGTTCCGAGCTTTGTGGCATCGTCACGTTCACCTGCGCGGACGTGCCGCCCGCGGTGATCGCGGCGCACCTGCGCGATCAGCGCATCAACGTCTCCATCAGCGACGGGCCGGCACACTTCGATCCGCACTTCACCCGCATCGGCCCCGTCGTCCGCGCATCGGTCCATGCCTTCAACACCGAAGCCGAGATCGCGCAGCTCGCGGCGGCGCTGACGACGCGCTGACGCGACTTGTCGTCTTTGACACCCGCAAAGGCGCGTGGCACTTCCCCCTCATGCGGATCGTCCGAGGCCATCGCCATGTGCCGGCGGAGTGCCGTGGTGCCGCGGTGGCGCTCGGTAACTTCGACGGTGTGCATCGCGGGCATCAGGCGGTTGTAGCCACGGCGCGTGCTGCTGCGGATCGCCTCGGCGCGCCCCTTGGCGTGGTCACCTTTCGCCCGCATCCGCGCGAGTTCTTCGACCCCATCGGCGCGCCGGAACGTCTCGGCGGCTTCCGCATGCGCATGGAGCGCCTGCGCGCGCTCCGCGTCGATCTTCTCTTTGTCCTGCCCTTCAATGAGGGTCTGAGGCAGATGTCGGCGGAGACATTCGTCGAGGCGATCCTGGGCGCGGCGCTCGACGTGCGCCACGTCGTTGTCGGTGAGAGCTTCCGTTTTGGCCATCGTCGCCGCGGTGACCCAACCCTGCTCGCGCAAAGCGGCACGGCGCGCGGTTTCGGCGTGGAAGCGCAGGCACCGATCCTCGTCGCGACCGCGCCGGCGAGCTCGACACGCATCCGCCAAGCCCTCGCCGACGGCGAGGTGAGGATGGCCAACACGCTCCTGGGGCGAGCCTATCAGCTCGATGCCGTCGTCGTTCTCGGCGATCGGATCGGCCGCACGATCGGCTATCCGACCGCCAACCTCCGAGCGATCGGTCGGCGCGTCCTGCTGCCGCGGACCGGCGTCTACGCGGTTCGCCTGCGCCTGCCCGATGGCACCTGGGCCGACGGCGCCGCCAATCTCGGTTGGCGGCCGGTGTTCCACGGCCAAGATCTGCGCCTGGAGGTGCACCTCTTCGATCGCGAGGTCGATCTCTATGGCGCCCGCGTGCGCATCGCATGGCACGAGTTCCTCCGCGACGAGCGCGACTTCGAGGACGTCGACGCGCTCAAGCAGCAGATGGCCGCCGATTGCGACCAGGCGCGCGATGTCCTAAGGGACGCGCCCGCGCCCGACGCGCCGCCAAGCTCGTGATGGATCGATGACCGACGACCTCCGCGCCACCGTGGCCCTGCCGAAGACGTCGTTCCCGATGAAGGCCAACCTCCCGCAACGCGAGCCGGAGACGCTGGCCTGGTGGGACGAACTGGACCTCTACGCGACGCTCCGCACCCGCTCCGCGGGACGGCCGAAGTTCGTCCTGCACGACGGCCCGCCCTATGCCAACGGGCACCTCCACATGGGCACGGCTCTCAACAAGATCCTCAAGGACGTCGTCAACCGCAATCAGCAGATGCTGGGCAACGACGCTGCCTATGTGCCGGGCTGGGATTGCCACGGCCTGCCGATCGAGTGGCAGATCGAGCAGACCTATCGCAAGAAGGGTAAGGACAAGGACGAAGTCCCGATCGTCCCCTTCCGCCAGCAGTGTCGCGCCTTCGCTGAAAAGTGGATCGGCGTGCAGATGGCCGAGTTCAAGCGTCTCGGCGTGCTCGGCGACTGGGCAGAACCCTACACGACGATGAGCTTCGATGCCGAGGCGGGAATCTTCGAGGAACTTGCCAAGTTCCTGCTGGCGGGCGGTCTCTACCGCGGCCGCAAGTCGGTGATGTGGTCCGTCGTCGAGAAGACGGCGCTGGCCGAGGCCGAGGTCGAGTACTACGACCACACGTCGCACACGATCTGGGTACGGTTTCCCGTCGTCGAGGCCGCCAGGTCGGAGCTGGCTGGCGCCAGCGTCGTCATTTGGACGACGACGCCCTGGACGATGCCGGCGAATCGAGCCGTGGCCTATGGAGGGGCCATCCCCTATCGCCTCGTCGAGGTGACCAGCGTGGCCGAGGGAAGCCTCGCCCGGGTCGGAGAACGGCTGCTGCTCGCCGACGCCCTGGTCGAGGACGTCTGCGCGGCCGCGGCGATCACCGACACCGCAACGCTTGCGACGCTCATCGGCAGCGACCTGGCCGGCACGGTGCTGGCGCATCCGCTGCGCGGCGCCGACTACGCGTTCACGGTGCCGATGCTCGAGGCCGACTTCGTCACGACCGAGCAAGGCACCGGCCTCGTTCACATCGCACCGTCCCACGGCGAGGACGACTTCGAGCTCGGCGCCCGGCACGGCCTCGAGGTGCCCGACACCGTCGCCGAGGATGGCACCTACACGGCCCAAGTACCCGGCTTCGAGGGCCTGCACGTCTACAAGGCGCACGAGCCGGTGATCGAGGCGCTGATCGCTGCCGGCAGCCTGCTCGCCCGCGGCACGCTCGTCCACAGCTACCCCCACAGCTGGCGCTCGAAGGCACCGCTGATCTTCCGCGCAACGCCGCAGTGGTTCATCGCCATGGATGGGGATGACCGCTTGCGCGCGACGGCGCTCCAGGCCATCGCCGACACCCGCTTCGTCCCCGCCGCCGGGGCAAACCGGATCCGCGGCATGGTCGAGCACCGCCCGGACTGGTGCGTCAGCCGCCAGCGCGCCTGGGGCGTGCCCATCGCGGTCTTCGTCCACAAGCGGACCGGCGAGGTGCTGCGCGATCCCGAGGTCTGCGCGCGCATCGCTGCCGCCTTCCGTGCCGAGGGTGCCGACGCCTGGTGGAGCCGGGACCCGCAGGAGTTCCTAGGCAACGCCTACAGCGCCGCCGACTACGACAAGGTCGACGACATCCTCGACGTCTGGTTCGATTCCGGCTCGACTCACGCGACGGTGCTGGAGCAGCGGCCGCGGCTGCAATGGCCCGCGTCGCTCTACATCGAGGGCTCGGATCAGCATCGCGGCTGGTTTCAGTCGAGCCTGATGGAAAGCTGCGGCACACGCGGCCGCGCGCCCTACGAGGCCGTGTTGACCCACGGCTTCGTCGTCGACGCCCAAGGCCGCAAGATGTCCAAGTCGCTCGGCAACGGCATCGAGGTGCAGGACCTGCTGAAGCAGTACGGCGCTGATATTGTCCGCCTCTGGGTCGTCTCCGGTGATTTCACCGAGGACATCCGGATCGGCGACGAGATCATGAAGCGACAGGCGGACGCGTACCGACGCCTGCGCAACACGCTCCGTTTCCTGCTCGGCAATCTCGACGGCTTCACGGCCGCCGAGCGTGTCGCGCCGGAGGCAATGCCGGAGCTCGAACGTTGGGTCCTGCACCGGCTCGCCGAACTCGACGAGCTGGTTCACGCCGCCAACGCCGACTTCGATTTCGATCGTCTCTACAACGCGCTGCACGGCTTCTGCGCGACCGAGCTGTCGGCGTTCTATTTCGACGTTCGCAAGGACTGCCTCTACTGCGATCCGCTCGACAGCACGCGGCGTCGGGCGGCGAGGACAGTCCTCGACAGCCTGTTCGACACGCTGGTTCGCTGGCTGGCGCCGGTACTGGTGTTCACCTGCGAGGAGGCCTGGCGCGCCCGGCATGGCGCCGAGGCGGGCTCGGTCCACCTCGAGGACTTCGCGCCGCT
>CAYUKE010000268.1:0-4665 GCA_964445185.1 uncultured Geminicoccaceae bacterium | reverse complement strand
AGTGACGTGACTGAGCAGAAGGTCGCGTTCCACGCCTCACTGTGGGGTTCGCTGGCGCTGTGCCTGGGCATCCACCTGGCCGCGCCGCTGTTTCCCGACCCCGGGCTGATTCGGCTGGGGCTGGTGATCCTGTTCTTCGGCTGCCTCGCCTCGGCGACCTGGAGCCTGACCGACCCCTATGTCCGCAGCCAGGCCACCAGCTACCGCTGGAAGTTCGCCGACGCCTCACCGTCGGTGCGCGCCATTGCCGAGCGCTATGTGCTGCGCAAGGCCCGCTATATTGGCGGCGTCGGCTGGGCGGCGACCGCCGCGGTCGGTTTGATTGCGCTCGCCGTGCTGTCCGAGTGGCCGGCGTTCGACCTGCTTGCCGGCGCCCAGGCCTGGCTCGACCGCCTCGCGCTGCTGGCCACCGTCGCGATGCCGGTCTATGCCGTCGCGACGCTCGGCATCCTGCGCGAGGCCACCGCGCTGAAGCGCCAGCTCGATGATGCCGTGCTGTTCGGCGCCCCGGTCCGTTCGGACGAGTCCGAGGCCGAATGGGGCCGCCAACAGGACGACGCGCCGGTCGAGGTCACCGCACCGATGCAGTTCCGCGCCGGTGGTCATGACTGGTGGTGGTCGGATTTCTACAAGAACACCGCGGTGTTCGGCCAGTCCGGCTCGGGCAAGACGCTGTGCGTGCTCAATGCCATGCTCGACGGCCTGCTGGCTTCGTCGTCCGGCGGCCAGGGGGCCTCGGGGCTGATACTCGACCCCAAGGGCGACTATCGCGACAAGATCGTCGCGCTGTGCCGCAAGCACGGCCGGTCGAAGGACCTGATGATCATCGACCCGTACAACCTAGATGTCTCGATCCGCTGGAACCCGCTCGATAACGACGACGACCCGATGGAAATCGCCGGCCGCTACGGCGCGGTGATGGAGATCCTCAACCCCAGCGGCGGCGACGACCAGTTCTGGGTATCATCGGCGCAGCGTCTGGTACAGAACCTGATTGCGCTGATGCGGGCGGTTCGCCCGGACGCCCCGCCCTCGCTCAGCGACGTCCACGACGCCGCGCTCAGCGATGCCGCGCTAGACCGCTGGGGCGCCCACGTCACCGCCGAGCTGCTGGCCGAGAACAAGATGGCCCGCCGCGCCGTCGACTACTTCGAGGACAGCTGGCGCGAGATGCCCGACAACACCAAGGGCTCGATTCGGGCCTTTGTCGGCAACATGCTCGGCGCTTTTCTGCAGGAGCCCTACGACGAGCTGTTCGCCGGCGAATCGACCGAGTCGATCTCGGACATGATCGACAACGGCCGCATCCTCTACGTCTACATGCCGAGCGCCGACCGCGAGGTCATGGCGCGCGTGATCAGCACCTTCGTCAAGCTCGAGTACTACCGCGAGGTGCTCAAGCGGCCGAACAAGACCCGGCCCAGCTTCTTCCTCTGCGACGAGTTCCAGTCGTTCTTCACCGTTGGCCAGGGACGCGGCGATGCCGATGCGTTCGAGCGCACCCGGCAGTCGAATCACGCCAACATCGTTGCCTTCCAGAACCTGAATGCACTGCTCAAGCAAACGCCGCGACCCGAGCCGGTCCACAACCTGCTAGGCAACTGCGCCAACAAGTTGTTCCTGCGCAATACCGACAAGGACACCAACGAATTCGCCTCCAACCTTTTCGGTGAACAGATCGAGAACCTGACTGGCTCCTCGGTCGTCGTCGGCGAGGGCCTGCGCGGCCGCGGTGCATCGACATCGGTGTCCGGCTCTGCGCAGTACACTGCCAAAGTCAAGAAGGACGAGTTCACCCAGCTTGCCGTGCCCTCGAAAGAGGACGGCGTGTCCTGGGCCGAGGCCATCGTCCACCTCGGCGCACGTTCGGAAATCAAGACCGGCCGCCAGCGCTGGAAAGTCCACCCGATCGAGTAACCACTACCATGTACCGACTGATCGCGATTGCTGCGCTGCTGATTCTTGCCTACTTCTTCATCACCGGCGCGGTCGACCAGGCGCTGGCCATATTGCGGTCCACTTTTTGCTGGATGTTTCCAAGCTGCTAATGAAATCAACAAATAGTATAAATTTCTACAGGTTTAAAGCTGAATAGTTACCAAATAGCCACGAGTTGAACTAGACACCATGAGCAACTCGTGGAATCATCGCAGTCCGTCGGTTGGCAAGGAGAGCAAGAATGAGTAGCAACCTTCACTACCTGAAACGCGTGCCCGGCCTATCCGCATCTGAGCGGGCGCTGCGCCACCGCTGATGCAGTAACAACCGGCAGCTACCGACGACTTCCCGTCAGTCCGCAAACTACAGCCATGAGCAATGAACAACCACTGAATCCCGGCCAGGAAGACATAGACCGCCTGGTCGATGCGTTCAACCAGGATGTCGATCTGGAAACCAGAAAACAGCAGCTGGACCTCCAGCGGGCCGAACTGTCGGTGCAGCTGCGGCAGGCGCGCGCCGCCGGCGACAGCCAACGCTGCGACGAGATCCTGCGGCGCAAGGCGGCCCTGCTCGAAGCCCGCCAGAAGCTGCAGTGACCGATGGAGGCAACGGCCGACCACTACGTGCTATCCGACCGGGAACACGAGCAGATTCGTCAGGATATCCGGGCCGAGTACCTCGCCGGCACATCAGCACAACAGAAACCGCGGGCGATTATCCTCGCCGGCCAGCCCGGCGCCGGAAAATCGGGGCTCAGTGCGGCCGCCAGGGATGAGCTGAAACCCCGCGGCGGCGTCGTCACCGTCGACACTGACGCACTGCGAGCCAACCATCCGGACTACCTGCCGCTGATGCAACGCAATGACCGCTACGCGGCCGATCGGGTGCAAAAAGATGCCGGCCAGTGGGCCGATGAACTGACCGAGGATGCGGTCGACGGCAGGCGGAACATTATTATCGACGGCACGCTGAAGAACCCGGAAAAGGCAGAAACGCTGTGCAGGAACTTGCGTCGCCAGGGTTATGAAGTCGAGGTGCACGCGCTCGCGGTAGCCAGAGAGGATAGCCTGCAGGGCGTCCACGGCCGCTATGAGCGGCCGAAATCACAGGGCGAACCAGGGCGATGGGTGCCCGAACACATCCACGATCAGGCCTACGACGGACTGCCGCGCTCGCTGCAGCGGCTGGAAACCAGCGGCGGGGTCGAACCGGATTCGATCCGGGGGTTTCGCCGCGATGGCAACCAGCTGACCGAGGTCTACAGCACTCGCGGCGCCGCGCCGGCCGTCACTGCCGAGCGCGACCGGCAACGGACAGCGGCCGAACTCAAGGCCCGCGACTGGGCCTGGAACGCACAGGCACCCAGCCCTAAGCACGACAGAGCCGGCATCATGCAGAGAATTCGCGCCCGCGACCCATCGCTGTCCGAACCGGAAAACCAGCGCGCGGCACAACTGGCCGGTGATGCCAGACAGGCCGTCGTCGAGTTGGACAAGCAACAAAATTGCTCGCTGACCGGCCGCGATCAAACCGCCGACCACAGCAGAAGCGAAACCCAGCGGCGAACGACGAACCTGGCCGAGAGTACCCCGGTATGGACCTCGCACAGCAAGCAGACCGACTCTGCCAAGACGCTGTCGACCGGCGACCGGCAGGCAGGGAAAGAGTCGGCCAACGTGTGGCGATCGCACAGTGACAAGAGCCTTGCTGGCCGCAAGTCGTCGCCGCAAAAGGAGCGCTGACCTTACAAGACTAAAAGCCCTGGGCAATCGCTTGGGGCGATTGATGTTGGCGGTCCATCCCTGGACCGCGGGAACCTCTGATTTGATCAGAGGTTTCCTGCAAATCAGCGTGATTTGTCGAATTCCCGTTTCAGATCATTTTTTTGCAGCGGGTTCTTACCCGACTGTCGGTCGCCCCACTGCCGATAGTCGGGTGACGACTTGTCCGGGGTGGCTTTTGCCGGTTGGTCGACGCCGGCCGCAATGCGGTACTGTTGCCTGGCCTGGGCCATGCCCGGACCTTGCGATGCCGAAGGCGGCTGCTGGCCGGTGACCCGGGCATGGTCGGCGGCCATCGCCTGGAGGTGCTGCTGACGAGCGGCCGCCATGCCGGCACCGGGCGGCGGGGGCGGCCCGTTCTGCAGGCCGAGCCGGGTATTCTTGACCTGCTCCGACCCCTTGTCGGTTGAGTCCTTACCGCTGGCCTTGCCGGTTTCCGGCTGCCGGCGTTCAGCCGTGCGGTTGAAGTCATCTTTTATGCTTCGGTCCCATTGATCGACCATTTCATCACTCCGGTTGTCTAGTCAGCGACAGCAGTCCACCAGCCTCCCGGGCGGCCGGCACTCGGCATCGCCCGATATCCATCGGCATGCGCACGGCCGGCCGTTCGCGGCGCGCGCTGCCAGGGGCCGGCCGATAGAGAAATACAATAGATTACGCCTGTCAACGGGAGACTGCAAAGCACCATCGCTGCCGCTATTGATCGAAACCAACAGGCCAAACTACCATCCGACTGCCAACCCGAGGTAGGTCCGTGCGGGTCGCCTCGATGACAGCTATCGAACTCAACAAGGAGAACAGGACGCAATGATGATCTTCAAGTCGACCAGGCTGACCGCCACGACATTGGTTGCACTAAGGATAGGAAACCCAACCGCATGACCAAAAGTATCCGGTTCATCGATCCGCGCGTCAAGGTGCTTGGCTCTGTGTCTGGGGTGAC
>CAYUKE010000267.1:0-4710 GCA_964445185.1 uncultured Geminicoccaceae bacterium | reverse complement strand
GGCTGCGCGTGTTCGTCGCCAACTTCGTGCTGATGGACTACGGCACCGGCGCGATCTTCGGCTGTCCGGCGCACGATCAGCGCGACCTGGACTTCGCGCGCAAGTACGAGCGTCCTGTGCGGCCGGTCGTGCTGCCGCCCGATGGCGATTCGGCCACTTTTGCGATCGGCGATGAGGCCTATGTCGGGCCCGGTAGCCTCTACAATTCCGACTTTCTCGACGGGCTCGACATCGAGGCCGCCAAGGCAGCCGTGATCGCGCGGTTAGCGGAGATGGGGGTCGGCACGGCCGAGACCACCCTGCGTCTGCGCGACTGGGGCATCTCCCGGCAGCGCTATTGGGGCTGCCCGATACCGATGGTCTACCTCGAGGACGGGACGGTCGAGCCCGTGCCGCGCGAGGACCTGCCAGTGCTGCTGCCGGAGGACGTCGACTTCGAGACGCCCGGCAACCCGCTCGCGCGACATCCAAGCTGGGGCCGCGTCATGCTCGCCGATGGCCGCGCTGCCCGGCGCGAGACGGACACGATGGACACGTTCGTCGACAGCTCGTGGTACTTCGCGCGGTTTTGTTCGCCCGGCGTCGTCGACCGGCCGCTCGATCGCGCCGCTGTCGACTATTGGCTCCCCGTCGACCAGTACGTCGGCGGTGTCGAGCACGCCGTCTTGCATCTGCTCTACTCGCGGTTCTTCACGCGGGCGATGCACCAGACCGGCCACGTCGGCATCGATGAACCCTTCGACGGCCTGTTTACCCAAGGCATGGTCACGCATCAGACCTTCCGCGACGCTGCCGGCCACTGGCTCGCGCCCGACGAAGTGCGCTTCGAGGATGGGGCGTGGGTGGACCTCGCGGCAGGCGAGCCGGTGACGGCTGGCCGCGTCGAGAAGATGTCGAAGTCGAAGCGCAACGTCATTGATCCGCAGATCATCATCGATGCCTACGGCGCCGACTGCGCGCGGCTGTTCATGCTCTCGGACAGCCCGCCCGAGCGCGACCTCGAATGGACCGAAGCGGGGATTGACGGCGCCTGGCGCTACCTGAACCGCGTCTGGCGCCTCGTCGATGATCGCCTCGCCGCGCTCGCCCCCGTCGGTTCGCCGGTCCCGGATGACCTCTCGGCGGCGGGGCGCGATCTGCGCCGCCTGGTCCATGCCACGATCGACGGCGTCAGCCAGGGCCTCGAGCGGTTCCATTTCAACAAGGCCGTGGCGCAGGTCCGCGAGCTGACCAACGCCATCGAGGCGTTCGACGTCGCCGACCCGGCGGCACCAGCCCTGTTTCGCGAGGCGGTGGACGCCCTCATCCGCCTGCTCGCGCCGATGACGCCGCATCTCTGCGAGGAGCTTTGGGAACGTTCGGGCCATACGGGCCTTGTGGCCGACGCCCTGTGGCCCGAGGCCGACCCGGCCTGGCTCGTTGCCGACACCGTGACGCTCGCCGTCCAGGTGAACGGCAAGCGGCGGGGCGAAGTGGACCTGCCAGCAGGCTCGGACGAGGCGGCGGCACGGGCGGCCGCGCTCGCGCTCGATAACGTTCAGCGGGCGCTCGCCGGCAAGGCGGTGCGCAAGGTCATCGTCGTCCCGGATCGCATCGTCAATGTGGTGGTCTAGGCGGCTCGCCATGGCGCTGCTGGCGGCCGTCCCGGGCGCCTGCGGCTTCGAGCCAATCTACGGGCGCGGTGGCGACACCACGAGCGGCCTGGGCGACGAACTCGCCGCCGTCGCCGTTCCGGACGCCACCGATCGCCTCACGTTCGAGCTTCGCCAGCAGCTCGTCGACCAGCTCAACCCGACCGGCGTCGCGGTCGTGCCGCGCTACCGCCTCGACTGGCGCATCGTCCGTGACATCGAGGACCTGGCGATCCAGCTCGATGCTGTCGTCACGCGGCAGGACCTGACCCTGGCTGCCAGCTACGCGCTGATCGACTTGGAGGAGGACGTCGTCGTCGATCGCGGGCGCGTGCTTCGCCGCGCGAGCTTCAACATCATCCAGGACCCGTACAACGACCTCGTCGCGGAGGAAGACGCCAACCGCCGGGCGGCGTCGGCCCTGGCGGTCGCCCTGCGCCAGCAGCTGGTCGCGTACTTCGAGCGCAGCGCCGCGTGAAGCCGGCCGCGCGCGAGCTTGACCGCTTCATCGCGCGGGTGCCGGAGGCCGTTCGCGCCGTCCTGCTCTATGGCCCCGACCAGGGCCTCGTCATGGAGCGCCGTGCCAAGGTCCTCGGCCAGTGGCTCGACGATGTCGACGACCCGATGGCGCTGACGATCCTTGCCGCGGACGAGCTCCGCCAGGACCCGGCACGGTTGGCCGACGAGACCCAGGCCTTCTCGATGCTCGGCGGTAGGCGCGTCGTGCGTCTGACCGAGGCCGCCGACGGGGTGACGGCGACGATTGCCGGCGTTCTCGATCTGCCGGTTCTCGAGGCACCGCTTCTGGTCGAGGCGCGCGAGCTACCGGCAAGCTCCAGCCTGCGCCGCCTGTTCGAGCAGCGCGCGAACGCCGCCGCCGTGCCCTGCTATCGCGCCGAGGGCCGTGACCTGGAGGCGCTGGTCCGCACGCAGCTGCAGGAGCTCGGGCTCGACGCGGAGCGCGAGGCCGTCGATCACCTTGCCGCCAATCTCGGGGCGGACCGCGCCGTGATGGCGCGCGAGCTGGAGAAGCTGCAGCTCTATCTGGGCGAGCAGCGCCACATCCGCCTGGAGGACGCACGCGCCTGTGTCGGCGACGGGGCTGCCTTGGAGCTGGACGCGCTCATCCACGCTGCTGCGGGCGGGCGAGCGGTCGAAGCCCAGAGACTTCTCGATCGACTGCTCTCCGCCAAGACAACCCCGGTCGGCATCGTGCGCGCGCTGCAGAACCACTACCGGCGGCTCTGGGCGATGGCCGTCGAGGTCGAAGGCGGCAAGCCGGCGGCGGCGGTGATCGACGCGGCGCGGCCGCCGATCTTCTTTCGCGCCAAGCCTGCCTTCGCCCGCGCCCTGTCCCGGCGCCGCGCGACCGCCTTGCGGGCGGATCTCGCCCACCTCGTCGACACCGAGCGACGCTGCAAATCGACCGGGCAGCCGGCCGATCTGCTGTGCCGGTCGGCGGTCTTGGCCTTGGCGTCCGATTGAGCTTGCGAGATTAGGGAAGGCGCGCGGCGCGTCCGCGTCATCAATAGTGCGTGTGCAGGAGCAGCGCCGGTCGGCGCGCCACCCTGGCATTTTTTGGGAGACGTGGTCGTGGCGAGGTGGGAATCTCTGGTCTTCGGTGTGTCGGCCCTCGTCGTCGGTGCCGCCTACGGTACAGCGGCGGCGCTGCAGGGTTGGTTTCCCTTCCCGCAGGCCGAGGCCGGGTTGCGCACCTATCACGACCTGCGCGAGCACTGGCGCAACGATCTGGACCTCGAGCCGACCCGCCATCTGGTGCCGGTCCGGGACCCTCAGCAGCCGGTCTTCGCCGCGCCCAGGCCCGAGCTGGCGGCAGGCGGGCGGACGATCATCGCCGGCATGATCCCCGGTCGCGAGGTTCTGCACGGCGCTGTTCTGCTCGATCCCACGGGCGCCGAGATCCACTACTGGCCGATCGACTACGCGGTGATCGCGCCGGACGGCCGGGCACCCAGCAATGTCACGGTGCACGGCCTCGAACTCGATCCCGACGGCTCGATCGTCGTCACCTTCGACGAGGGCGACGCGCTGACGAGGCTCGATGCGTGCGGCACGCCGATCTGGGTCGACCGGCACCGCTACCATCACACGGTCGAACGCGACGACGCCGGCCATATCTGGACGTGGCGCGACGACACGATCGTGCAGGTCGACGGCACGAGCGGTGCGACGCTCACCGAGATCGACCTGCAGCGGGACATCATGGAGCCGCACGCGCTCGAAGGCGTGCTGGCGATCCGCACCTTCGAAAGCCAGGAGGGGCTCCACTACCTCGTCGACCCCTGGCACTCGAACGACGTCGAGCCGCTGTCGGCGGCGCTCGCGCCCGCCTTTCCGATGTTCGAGGCCGGCGACCTCGTGATCAGCCTGCGCGAGATCAACCTCGTCGCCGTCGTCGATCCCGTAACCCACGCGTTGAAGTGGTATCGTCACGGCCCCTGGTTCAAGCAGCACGATCCCGACTTCCTCCCCGACGGCCGCATCTCCGTCTACGACAACCGGATGGGGCTCGGCGGCGCGCGGATCATCGTCATCGATCCGGCGACCAACGAATGGGAGACCGTGCTGGCGGAAGGGCCGGACCTGCCGTTCGAGAGCTGGCGCCGGGGCAAGCACGAGCACCTGCCCAATGGCAACATCCTGGTCGCCGAATCGGAGCAGGGCCGTGTCTTCGAGGCGACGCGCGCGGGCGAGCTGGTCTGGGCCTACGAGAACCGCTTCGACGACACCCGCAACGCCGTCGTCACCAGCGCCGACCACGTGCCCGACGGCTTCCTCGAGGATGGCGCGCTCGACTGCGCCGCGAACGTAGCTGCTGCAGAGGAGGCCGGCGCGGCTCGCTGACGCAGCGGCTCTGGCGGAATGCCGTCGCGTTGCGGCCGCGCTAGGGCTGTGGTTCTGTTGCGGTATTGCTCATACGAGACGTTTGGGGAGGAGGCTCGTCATGGACAACACCGCCAAGCAACCCGCCTTCATCATCGCCTTCGACGAGCCGCCCACCCCCGAAGAGAGCCGCGCGCTGGCCGATCAGCTGCGCGAACTTCGCCACGTCGACGGC
>CAYUKE010000266.1:0-4711 GCA_964445185.1 uncultured Geminicoccaceae bacterium | reverse complement strand
AATCGGAAGTCTCAGGCAAGGCTGCGCTGCAAGCGCCGCTGGAGCGCGGTAACTGCTTATGAGTGGGTGACCGTCAATGGGAGGTAAATGGCCGCGACGGTGAACCAGATCTCGAACACCAAAAACGTGTCGCTGACGATGTTGCGCGCCTCGGTCGTCAGCTCGAACACGGCGATCACCGAGACGATCGAGCTGTCCTTGATCAACGACACCGTCTGGCCGGTGAGCGGCGGCAGGACCAGCCGCACCGCCTGAGGCAGGACCACTCGGCCGTAGAGCGCCGCGCGGCCGAGCCCGAGGGCGTGGGCCGCCTCCCACTGGCCCCGCGGCACGCCGTCGAGACCGGCGCGAAACATCTCGGCCGCATACGCCCCTTCGAACAGCGCCAAGGTCAGGATCGCGGCGGTGAGCCGATCAAGGCCGAGCACGGGCGAGAGCGCGAAGTAGACGATGTAGAGTTGCACCAAGAGCGGCGTGTTGCGCACGACCTCGACGTAAACCCGCGCCAGACCGCGGCCGACCAGCGAGCTGCTGCGCGCCAACAGCGCCGCCACCAGCCCGAAAACGATCATCAAGACGAAGGCGGCAGCACTGATCTTGAGCGTCACGATCAGCCCGTCGATCAGGACACCGCGGACAAGCCGGCCGTCCTCCCAGGTGAAGAGGTACTGTGGCACCCGGTGCCAGTCCCAGTCGTAGCCGGTGCTCACGGCCCCCTGGTGGATACCGACGACGACCGCAGCCATGACCAAGGCGTAGATCGCGAGATGAAGATAAGGGTTGCGCGCGGCCATGGGCGCCCGAAGAGGAGACAGCTGCAACGCAACATGCCGGCGTGCCGAAGTCTCGCAACCCCACCGGCGCGAATGCGGCAATTTTGCTGATCGGTTTAGCGCTGCTTCATCAAGCGCTCGACCTCGACCGTGTCGCGGGCGGCGAGGAACTGCCAGCTGAAACCACGCCGCTCCTCGAGCCGCGGCCTGAGGTGCTTCTGTAGCCGGGCGAGCAGCCATTGCGCCTCGCCCGCTGGCGCGTGCTGGATCGCTGAGCCGTAAGCCGCGACGGCGGCCTCAGCGTCGCCGCTGCCGAGAAGCGCATGCCCTCGGGCCACATGCGCCCGCCAATCGTCGGGTCGCGCGGCGAGGGCCGCACCGGCGGCGGCGGCGCAGCTCGCGAAGTTGGCCTGGGCGCAGGCGCTGACCGCGACGTGAGTCAGCGCGTCGGCATGCTGTGGATCGAGATCGAGGGCGACCTGGAAGTCGCGCATCGCAACGTCCTGCTTGCCAACGCCCTGGTAAAGGGCGCCGCGCGCGACGTAGGCCGGGACGAACTCGGGTGCCAGCGCGATGGCACGATTGAAGGCTTCCAACGCGCCGGCGATGTCGTGGAGATCGCGATAGAGTAGACCGCGACGGAAATGCGCCTCGACCGACGCCGGATCGAGACGCACGGCCTGCTCCAGGTCGCGCTGGGCGGCCGCCATCCGATCCAACCGGCGATGGTAGTCGCCGCGCCGAACCAGGGCGTCGATCCAACCCGGGTTCTCCTCGAGCACCTGGTTGAGCTCCTCGATCGCCGGCTCCAGCCCCCCCGCGTCCGCTTCCGCGTCCGCCCAGGCGAGGCGGAGCGCCAACGTCGTCGTGTCGCGGGGCGCCGCCACCGCCGCTGCCGCATCGAGCCGCCCGGCGGCGATGTGGATCCGCGCGCGTCCGGCGCGGGCGACGGGCTCGTCGGGATCCGCTGCGAGCGCATCGGCATAGGCGGCATCCGCAGCATCGACGCGTCCGGCCGCGCGCAGCACCTCGCCGCGCAGCGCCAATGCGAAGGCGTCGTCCGGGGCCAGCTCCAGCGCGTCGTTCAGCACCTCTTGCGCTCGCTTCAGGTCACCTTGGCGGAGCAGAAGCCGAGCTAGCGCCGTGCGCGCCTGCGGCGTCGCGTCGGGCAGACGGGTGGCCGCTTCCAGACGCTCAAGCGCGCCGGCGTCGTCGCCACGCAGCAGCGCGCGGGCGGCGTCCTCCAGCACGACGTCGGCCGTCGGCGCGAAGGCGACATCGGGTGTGGCAAGCACCGCCAACAGCAGAAGCATCCACAACGGCCGACGGGCTAAGCTCGGCATGACGATGGTCCAGCACATGAAGCACGACAACCGTCGCACGGGTGCGTTAAGCCTTCGTCAACACCCCCTCTTGAGCCGCGGGCCTGGGCCGAGCACCATACGAGTATGGAGGACCGAGCATTCGATCCCGCGTTTATGGCGCCCTCGGCCGACGACATCGCTCGCATCGGCGTGCGAGTCCTGAGTTCGCTCCCGGCGCCGTTCGGCGCGCTGGTCGACAACGTCCCTGTGCGCGTCCAGGACTTCGCCGAGGATCGCACCCTCGCCGATCTCGACGTCGACGACCCGTTCGATCTGCTCGGCCTCTACAGCGGCGTGCCGATCGGCCAGCAACACGACCGAGCGCCGGCTGCGGACGTCGACATGATCTTCCTCTATCGCCGACCAATCCTCGACTACTGGTGCCAGGAGGGCGACACCAGCTTGGAGCACGTCGTCCGCCACGTCCTCATCCACGAGATCGGTCACCATCTCGGTCTCTCCGACGACGACATGGAGCGGATCGAGGCCGCAGCCGACTGAGCGCAGGCGAGAGAGGTCAGACCATGCCCGACGCGATCGCCAACACCGCCGCCGTCGCCAGCGTGATCGTGGCTTTGCGCGAGCGCTTCGGCGACCGGGTGGCGACCGCTGCCGCGGTGCGCGAGCAGCACGGCAAGGGCGAGGCCTGGCATCCGGCGCAGCCACCCGACGCCGTCGTCTTCTGCCGCACGACCGACGAGGTCGCCGCTGTCGTGCGCCGCTGCGCCGAGGAGCGCGTGCCGCTCGTTCCCTTTGGGGCCGGAACGTCGCTGGAGGGCCAGCTGTGCTGCCGCGCGGGCGGCGTCTCGGTTGACCTCACGCAGATGAGCCGGGTGCTCGAGATCAACGCTGCCGACCTCGACGCCAAGGTGGAAGCGGGCGTGACCCGCAAGCAGCTCAACGCCGACCTACGCGACCAGGGCCTCTTCTTCCCAGTCGATCCGGGCGCCGATGCCACCCTCGGCGGCATGGCAGCGACGCGCGCCTCGGGCACCAACGCCGTTCGCTACGGAACGATGCGCGAGGCCGTCCTCGGCGTCACCGCGGTGATGCCGGACGGCGGCATCGCCACCTTCGGGGGCCGCGCGCGCAAGTCGGCCGCCGGCTACGACCTGACGCGGCTATTGATCGGCTCCGAGGGCACGCTCGGCATCATCACCGAGCTGCGACTGCGCCTGCAGGGGATTCCTGAGGCGATCTCGGCGGCTGTCGCCTCGTTCGCCACGCTCGAGGGCGCGGTCCGGAGTGTCATCGAGACCATTCAGATGGGCGTCCCCGTCGCCCGTATCGAGCTGCTCGACGCAGTGCAGATGGGTGCCTGCATCCGCTACTCGAAGCTCGATGGCATGATCGAGGCGCCGACGCTGTTCTTCGAGTTTCACGGCTCGCCGACCTCGGTCGCCGAGCAAGCGGCAATCGCCGGCGAGATCGCGGCAGCGCATGGCGGCGGCGCCTTCCGCTGGACGGCGCGCGAGGAGGAGCGGAACGCGCTCTGGCAGGCTCGCCACGACGTCTACTGGGCGACGCTCGGCCTCCGGCCGGGCGCGAAGGCGATCGCCACCGATGTCTGTGTGCCGATCTCGGCGCTCGCCGATGCCATCCTCGACGCGCAAACGGACATTGATGCGAGCGGACTGATCGCCCCGATCGTCGGCCATGTCGGCGACGGCAACTTCCACCTCCAACTCCTGGTCGACCCGAGCGACGCCGACGAGATGCGGCGCGCCGAGGCGCTGAACGCCCGCATGGTGGACCGTGCGCTCGCCGTCGGCGGCACCTGCACGGGCGAGCACGGCGTCGGCATCGGCAAGCTCGACAAGGTCGCGAAGGAGCATCCGACAGCCCTGCCCTACTGGCGCCTCGTCAAGGCCGCCCTTGACCCCCAAGGCATCATGAACCCCGGCAAGATCTTTACGCCCGGCTGATCACTGACAAGCGCTCGCGAATGTCCATCCGACACCAGGTCGCCCGCGGTCGTCGACCGTCGGCCGACATCAGCCGGCGCCGCGGGCGCGCTCCAACGCCGCCGAACAACGGAGATGCCGCGCATCGACGTCGAGCACTGCCTTCGATCCAACGGCGGTATCAGCGGCTTCCCAGCGACGCTCGCTCGCGCTCGCAAAGCGGTTTCGACGGTGGGCCACCGCGGCGTCTGGAGCTCACCACAAGCAGCTCCAAGCGTGGCGCTCGTGGCCCGGTCAGAAGCTCTCGATCTGCTTTGGCGTCGCTCGCCCTCTCTCTCAGCGCGGCGTGACCGCTGCTGCAACCCGGGAAAGACGCCACCGAAGCGCCGTCCCGTCGCTTAGACCTGGTGGAAAAAGCCGCCGCGCCAGCTGACAACAAATCCGGCGAGCCGGCGGGTTGCGGCTAGGCCCGTGGCGATGGTCGATGCAGACGCTGGCAAAACGCCGGCGCCATGTTGTCCGGACGAGCAGCATGTCGAATGACCCGCTAGCAGATGTTGTGCGATCGCTGGATCTTACCGGCGGCGTCTTCTTGGATGCCGAGTTCACCGCACCTTGGGCAATCACCGCGCATGTCACCGAGGAGGACTGCCGCCCGTTCATGGCCGTC
>CAYUKE010000265.1:0-4729 GCA_964445185.1 uncultured Geminicoccaceae bacterium | reverse complement strand
ACCGATGATGGTGACGAACGCATGCGCGTAAGGCGCGAAGTCGAAGATCGGCGACAGCCGCGCGACGAGGAAGACGCCCGCAGTGACCATGGTCGCGGCGTGGATCAGCGCCGAGACGGGCGTCGGCCCCTCCATCGCATCCGGCAACCAGGTGTGAAGGAAGAGCTGCGCGGACTTGCCCATCGCACCGATGAACAGCAGCAGCGCGATGATATCGAGCGTCGCAAGCTGCAGGCCGAACAAGGTGATGACCGTCTCGGCGTACTCCGGCGCCGCCTGGAACACCGTGTCGAAATCGAGGCTGTCGAAGACCAGGAAGATCGCCGCGATGCCGAGCATCAGGCCAAAGTCACCGACGCGGTTGACGATAAACGCCTTCATTGCGGCATTGTTCGCCGACGGCTTCTTATACCAGTAGCCGATCAGCAAATACGAGGCGAGACCGACGCCTTCCCAGCCGAAGAAGAGCTGGACGAAGTTATCGGCGGTCACCAGCATCAACATGGTGAAGGTGAAGAGCGACAGGTAGCTCATGAACCGCGGGATCGTCTCGTCGTGGCTCATGTAGCCGATCGAGTAGACGTGGACCGCGGCGGAGACCCAGGTGACGACGACGAGCATGACCGCCGTCAGCGCGTCGATCCGCAACGCCCAGTCGACGGCGAAGGAGCCAGAGACGATCCACGTCCCGAGCTCGACCTTGAAAGGCTCGCCGAATGGCACGGTGAAGAGCGCCACCGCCGATAGCAGCGCCGAAACGATCAGGAAACCCGACGTCACTACCTGCGAGGCCCGATCGCCGATCAGCTTGCCGAAGAAGCCGGCGATGATCGCGCCGAGGAGCGGCAGGAAGACGATGAGGACGTACATCATCCCGCTCAGCCCTTAAGCAAATTGATGTCCTCGACCGCGATCGAGCCGCGGGCGCGGAAGACGACGACGACGATGGCGAGCCCGATCGCGGCTTCCGCGGCGGCAACCGTCAGCACAAACATCGCGAAGATCTGACCGACGAGGTCACCCAGATGTGCCGAAAAGGCGACCAGGTTGATGTTGACCGCGAGCAGGATCAGCTCGATCGACATCAAGATGATGATGACGTTCTTGCGGTTCAGGAAGATGCCAAAGACACCGAGCGTGAACAGGATCGCGGCGACGGCAAGGAAATGCCCGAGAGGGACCGCCATCACCCGAGCCCCTTGCCGCTGTCGACCTGGGCGAGGCGAACCGTGGCGGCACGCTCACGGTGCACTTGGCGACCGATGTCCTGCCGCTTCAGCGGGCCGCGGTCTCTGAGCGTCAAGGAGATCGCACCGATGATCGCGACGAGCAGGATGATGCCGGCGAGCTGGAAGGCGAAGAAGTACTCGGTGTAGAGCACCGCGCCCAGCGCTTCCGTGTTGGTCGTTCCGGGCGGGATCGGCTGCGCGACGGCGATCGGCGCGTCGGTGACTGCGAGTGTGCCGAAGACCAGGAACAGTTCGACCAGCAGCACAAGGCCAATCAGCGCGCCGATCGGCAGGTAGCGGAGAAAGCCCTGCCGTACGGCGACGATGTCGATGTCCAGCATCATGACGACGAAGAGGAACAGCACGGCCACCGCGCCGACGTAGACGACGACCAGCACCATCGCCAGGAACTCAGCCCCAGCCAGCACGAACATGCCGGCGGCGTTGAAGAACGCCAGGATCAGGAAGAGCACCGAGTGCACGGGGTTGCGGGCGGAGATGACGGTGACGGCGGAGGCGATGCAGACACCGGCGAGAAGGTAGAAGACGAGCAGCGGTGCGGTCATCGACGGTAGGCTCCGGAGGCGGCGCGGCGGACCCGCGCTCGTGTCAGCGGTAGGGTGCGTCGGCGGCCAGGTTGGCGCCGATCTCCCGCTCCCAGCGCTCGCCATTGGCGAGCAGCCGTTCCTTGTCGTAGAATAGCTCCTCGCGGGTGAAGGTCGAGAAAGCGTAGTTTGGTCCCTCGACGATCGCATCCACCGGGCACGCCTCCTCGCAAAAGCCGCAGTAGATGCACTTGGTCATGTCGATGTCGTAGCGCGTCGTGCGCCGGCTGCCGTCGGGGCGCGGCTCGCTCTCGATTGTGATCGCCTGCGCCGGGCAGATCGCCTCGCACAGCTTGCACGCGATGCACCGTTCCTCCCCGTTCGGATAGCGCCTGAGGGCGTGCTCGCCGCGAAAGCGCGGGCTGAGGGGACCCTTCTCGAACGGATAGTTCAAGGTGTACTTTTTCTTGAACATGTAGCGCAGCGTCATCCAGAAACCGCTTGCGATTTCCTGGAGGAGAAAAGTCTTCGCCGCTCGATCGAGCGCGGTGGCCATGTCCTCACCTCGTCAGTGTGCTAGTGCAGCGGCACCGTCATGCCGGCAACATGTCGAACGTGAGCAGGAAACCAGCGGTCAGCACGACCCAGAGCAGCGAAAGCGGGAGAAATACTTTCCAGCCGAGACGCATCAACTGATCGTAGCGGTAGCGTGGCAGGGTCGCTCTGGCCCAGAAGAAGATAAACAGGATGAAGCAGATCTTGAGGATAAACCAGATCGGTCCCGGGATCCACGTGAACGGCGCCACCTCGAACAGCGGTAGCCAGCCGCCGAGGAACAGTACGGCACAGATAGCACTCATTAGAATCATGTTGGCGTATTCGCCGAGGAAGAAGAGGGCGAATGCCATTGAACTGTATTCGACGTTGTAACCGGTCACCAACGACGCTTCATCTTCCGGCAGGTCGAAGGGATGCCGGTTCGTCTCAGCTAGGATCGACGCCACAAAGAGAATGAACATCGGAAAGTGCGGGATGATATACCAAAGCCCGTCACCAGACTGTGCGCGCACGATCTCCGAGAGGTTAAGCGAGCCCGCCGAGATCAGCACGCTGATGATGATCAGACCGATCGCGATCTCGTAGGAGACCATCTGCGCCGACGAGCGCAAGGCGCCGAGAAAAGCGTAGCGCGAGTTCGAAGCCCAGCCGGCCATGATGATGCCGTAGACGCCGAGCGAGCTGATCGCGAAGAGGTAGAGCACGCCGACGTTGATGTCGGAGATGACCAGCCCCTCCCCGAACGGGATCACCGCCCAGGCGATCAGCGAGAGGATGAAGGTCAGCATCGGCGCGATCACGAAGACGATCTTGTTCGCGCCGGACGGGACCACCGTCTCCTTCAAGAACAGCTTGGCGCCGTCGGCAATCGGCTGCAGCAGCCCGAACGGCCCGACCGTCATCGGCCCCTGGCGGAGCTGCATCGCGCCGATCACCTTGCGTTCCGCATAGGTCGTGTAGGCGACACCCAGGAGCAGCGGCACGACGATCAAGAGGCACTGGAAGACGATGAAGGCGATCGTGAGGAGCTGATCAACCATGGGTGCCAGTCGCCTTCGCGATCTGCCCGCCGATCTCCTCGGCGCAGTCCGCCATGACCGCCGATGCCCGGCTGATCGCACACGTCCGGTAGAAGTCGGTGACCGGTGAGGTGAACGCCTCGCCGCTCATCTCGCCGCCGGCGCCGAAGTCGCTCCAGGGGGCGGGCACGATCCGATCGAGCTGCGCCAAATACGGGGCAGCCTCGGCGATGCGTCCGCGGAGCTGGGCCAGCGTGTCGTAGGGCAGCGTCTGCCCGAGCACTTCCGACAACGCGCGGAGGATTCGCCAGTCTTCCTTCGCCTCGCCGGGTGGGAAAGTCGCCAGCTTGCCGATCTGGGGCCGACCCTCGAGGTTGACCCAGGTGCCGTGCTTTTCCGTGTAGGCGGCGCCGGGCAGCACAACATCGGCGGCCGCGGCACCGCGATCGCCGTGGCTGCCGATATAGACGACGAAGGCGCGCCCGAGCGGCGCCGGATCAAGCTCGTCGGCGCCCAAGAGGAACACCACCTCGATCGCGCCGTTCTGCGCGCCGTCGACGATGCCGCCGACGTCCAGCCCGCCTTCGCCCGGCACCAAGCCGAGGTCCAGGCCGCCAACCCGCGAAGCCGCTGCATGCAGGACGTTGAAGCCGTTCCAGCCGTCCTGGACCATGCCGAAGCGCTCCGCCACGGCACGCGCGCTCGCTAGCACCTGCGCGCCGTCGGGCCGAGCGGCGGCGCCGGGGCCAACGATCAGCATCGGCCGCTCGGCCCTATCCAGGACCTCGGCGAAGCTATGGTTGCCGGCGAGGAGGTCGGCGAGCGTCTGCGGGCCCGCACCAAGATCGACCGTCGGGTAGGTCAGCTCGCCGGGACAGCCGATCCGCCCGGCCCGGAAACCGCCCATGCGGTCCCGCTTGCGGATCCGCGCGTTGACGAGCGCCGCTTCGAAGCGCGGATAGGTGCCGATCAGAAGCAGGGCGTCGGCGGCCTCGATCCCGGCGATGGTCGTGTTGAAGAGGTAGCTGCAGCGCGGCCCGCCAAGCTTGGCACCGTCCTGGCGGCAGTCGATATGTGGCGAACCGAGGGCGGTGGTCAGATCCTTCAGCGCCGCCATGCTCTCGAGGTCGGCCTGGTCTCCAACAATCGCCGCGATACGCTCGCCGGCGACGCCGTCGAGGCGCTGCTTGATGGCGCTGAAAGCCTCGCCCCAACTCGCCGGCTGCAGCGCGCCGTCTCGCTTGACCCAGGGCTTGTCCAACCGACGGCGCCGCAGGCCGTCGTAGACGTAGCGGGTCTTGTCGGAGATCCACTCCTCGTTCACGTCGTCGTGGAGGCGCGGCTGGATCCGCATCACCGCGTTGCCGCGGACGTCGAC
>CAYUKE010000264.1:0-4771 GCA_964445185.1 uncultured Geminicoccaceae bacterium | reverse complement strand
CTCGTCGATCATGCCGGGCAAGGTCAATCCGACCCAGTGCGAGGCGCTGACCATGCTCGCCTGCCAGGTCATGGGGAACCACGTCGCTGTCACCGTCGGCGGCTCGAACGGGCACTTCGAGCTCAACGTCTTCAAGCCGGTGATGGCCTACGGGGTGCTGCAGTCGATCCGCCTGCTCGCGGATGGTGCCGTCAGCTTCACCGACAACTGCGTCGCCGGCATCCAGGCGAACGAGCCGCGGATCGAGAAGCTCCTGCACGAGAGCCTGATGCTGGTCACCGCGCTCAACCCCAAGATCGGCTACGACAATGCCGCCAAGGTCGCCAAGAAGGCGCATGCTGAGGGCACGACGCTGAAGGAATCGGCGCTCGCCTTGGGCCTGCTCAGCAGCGAGGATTTCGACGCCTGGGTGCGACCGGAAACGATGCTCGGGCCGAGCGATCCGAAAGCCTGAGCGCTCACGCCTTAGGGGGCACCCCCATGTTCGCCGAGTGGGCGGCAAGGGCGTCCTCGATGTCGTCGTAGTAGGTCAGCCGGCCGCTCTCCAGGACGACACCGGCATCGCAGTACTGGCGCAGGCTGTTCGCGCCGTGCGAAACCATGATGACGTCGGCCTCGCCCATCTTCGCGCGAAACGCTTCGGCGCACTTACGCTTGAAGGCAGCGTCGCCGACGGCGGTGATCTCGTCGATGAGGTAGATGTCGAAGTTGACCGCCATCGACACGGCGAACGACAGGCGGGCCTTCATGCCGGACGAATAGGTGCGCACAGGCATGTACATGAAATCGCCGAGCTCGGAGAACTCGGCGACGCGCGCGACCATCAACTCGGTGTCGAGACCGTAGATGCGGGCGACGAAGCGCGCGTTCTGAGCGCCTGTCAACGAACCTTGGAAGGCGCCGCCGAAGCCGAGGGGCCAGGAGATCCGACCGTGCCGGCGCACCACGCCGCTGTCCGGCTCGATCGCACCGCCGATCATGCGCAGGAGTGTCGACTTCCCCGCGCCGTTGCGGCCGATCAGAGCAACGTTGCGGCCCCGCGGAAAGTCGAAGGTGATGTTGTCCATCAGCACTTTGCGGCCCCGTGCAGTGGGATAGCTCTTGCTGACTTCCTCGAGCCTAATCACCTTCCATGACCCTGCCGCGAAACGCCCGCAGAAGCAGCACGCCGAGCATCAGCGACGTCAGCGCCACCAGGAGCACGAAGACCGGGGCGACGAAGGCCGCGTGGTACTCCGCATAGAAACCCTCGCGCATCGTCGCCGTGAGGTGGATCAGCGGGTTCCACCAGATCAAGTGCTGGAGGTCGGCGGGCAAATCCTCATAGATAAAGAAGACGCCGGAGATTAGGAACATCGGCCGGTTGATCAGGTTGAAGGCGCGCTCGTAGGTCGGCGAGAAGGCGAACAGCACGCAGTTCAGCGTGCCGATGCCAAGGCCGAGCAGCGCCGCGTAGGCGATGGCCGTGAAGATGGCGACGAAATCCATCGGCGCGTGCAGGTCAAAGTAGATGAGGAGCGATCCCATGATGACCGCGAATGCGGTGACCGACGTGGTCGTCTGCAGCAGAAAACGGGCGATAATAACGTCAAGCATTGAGATGCGCGGAAAATTAAGGAGCGCGCGATTTGATTGGATCGCCACGCTGACCGCGCGCGAGATATCCATGTAGATGTGAAAGCCGAGATAGCCGGTGGCGAAGAACACGGGAAAGTTGGTGCCGAGCGAGGGGTGGCGCGAGATCGCCGAGAAGACGGCGGTCAGCAGCGCGATGGTCACCGCCGGCTCGATGATCGCCCAGACGTAGCCGCCAGCGGAGCGGCCGTAGCGGGTCACCATCTCCCGGACGACGAGGGCGAACAGCACACGCACCTGGACTTCCAGGAGGGTCTCTTTCCGCGACCGCATGGGTGTTGCCGCAGCTTCTTTCGTCATCGACCCTTGCTTAGCGCAGCCGGTTTTGAGATTGAAGGCTCACAGCCCTGAGCGGAGCGGTTCCGCAGTAATGCTGCCGGCCGCTACGCAGGCGCGACGCAGGAGACGGGGGTCCCGTCCCGATGGAAAAACGTGGAACAAGGTAAGCGAAAAGGTGTGCGCCTAAGCGCGCAGCGGTCGCCGACTCCCGACCGGGGTCGCGTTGTCGTCCATCCTAACCTGGCGAGCATGGCCGTGCCCCGCGCACGTCTGCGCCTGCGCCACTACGTGGCGATCGCCAGCTTCCTCTGCGCCGTCCTGCTGCCGACACTGCTGACGGTCGCCTACCTCTATACGCGCGCCGCGGATCAGTACGCGTCGACGCTCGCCTTCTCGATCCGCAGCGGCGACAACTCCGTTGCCGCCGGGCTCCTCGGCGCCTTCGCCCAGCAGGTGACCAGCGCCGGCGCGGACGCCGAGATCGTCTACGAGTTCGTCCGCAGTCAGAAGATGATCGAGGCGGCGCAGGCGGCGTTGCCGCTCGCCGAGTTCTACAACCGCCCGAACGACGATTTCTTCTTCAGCCTAGGCGACGGCCAGTCGATCGAGGACGTCGTCGACTACTGGAACTGGATGACGGACGTCGCCTTCGATCCGTCGACGGGCATCGTTCGCTTCGAGGCGCGCGCGTTCACCCCGGAGGACGCCCACGCCATCTCGAGCTTCGTGCTCGCCGAGAGCACCCGCATCGTCAACCAGCTCTCCGAGCAGGCGCGCGAAGACGCCATCCGGGTCAGTCGCGTGGTCATCACGGAGGCGGAGGACCGTCTGCGCGCCGCTCGCAGCGCCATGCGCGAGTTCCGCGATATCGAGCAGGAGGTCGACCCGACGGAGAACGCTAGCGCGACGCTCGGTTTGGTTGCCGCCCTGGAGCAAGAACTGGCGCGGACGCAGGTCGAGCTCGACGCCGAGCTGCAACTCGTCGGCGAGCGTAGCCCGCGGGTGACCCAGCAGCGCCAACGAATCGCCAGCCTCGAGAAGCAAATCGCCGAGGAGCGTCAGCGGGTCGGTGCCGGCGCCGCCCCCGGCAATGTCGTCGAGCGCCGCTTGGCCAACGTCATCTCGGAATACGAGGTGCGCAAGGTCGACCTGGAATTCGCGGAGAACGCCTATGTTTCCGCACTGTCGGCCTTCGAGCAGGCACAAATCGAAGCGCAGCGGCAAGCGCGGTTCCTTGCCCCCCACATCGAACCGACGCTTTCCGTAGAGCCGCAGTATCCCCAGCGCGCGCTCTTGTCCCTGGCCACGTTCGGCCTCCTGACCGTGACCTGGGCGGTGGCGGCGCTGGTCGTCTACAATGTCAAGGAGCGGCGCTGACGGCGCTGTCCTGAGCCGGCAACCTACCCTTCAGGCCGCGTCGCGGACGCGGAGACGTTCGAGCAATGCGAGCAGTTCGGCGATGTCCTCGGGGTGCCCGAGGCGCACGAGGCGCGTTCTGCCGGCCTGCTTGACGGCGACGTCAATGGCAAGAACGGCGGGCGAATTTTGCGCGGTCGGCTTTGAGTGTGTCATGGTGCTACGAATCCAGTGGCTTCCTATTCCCACTCTTTCGAAAATTTTTTGCCCTGTCAGCCGTCTTCGGCAGCGCCGAACGACACGTGCCCCGGCTGTGACGCAACGGCCACAGTCGAGGCGCGTCTCGCCGGGGCTTCTGCGCGGCTTCGGAATGGGCTACGCACCGCCGGGGACCTTGGTGAGAGGATCATGGCGGGCCTGTCCTTCGGCGAACTTGCGCGCGCGATCGTGGCCGCGCTCCTCGGCGCTTGGCGTCCCTGTCAGCCGCTGCTCGCCACGGCTGCGCTCATCGCCCTGGCGGTGGCGGCGGCCGTCGGCCTGCTGTTCCCGGCGGAGCAGTGGCCAGGTCTGGCGGCCGTGCCAACGACGCTGCTCACGCTGGTCGTGTCCGCCGGCGTTGCCGGCTACCTGGTCGGCGGTCAGGCAGCCTTCACCACGCTGGCCGGCGTCATCCACGAGCCACGGTCGTACATGTTCGTCGTGCGCTATCTGCTGTTGAGCCTGGGCCTCGCGTTGCCGCTCGTGGCGCTGCTGCCCGCGGTGGTCGCTGGCGGTGGCAACCCGGGAGCCGGCACGCTGCTCGTGCTGATCGCCGTACTGTCGGTCACCCTTTGGCTCAGCGCCCGCTTGGCGCCGTTCCCGTACAGTGTGTTTCGCAGCCGGCCACTGACCTTGGGCGAGTGCTTCCGCGCGACCGACGGCCATGGCCTAAAGATCCTCGGTTGTGTCGCGCTGTTCGGCGGCGGAATCCTGCTCACCGCCCAGGTCGTTCAAGTTGCAGCAACCCAGCTGATCACGGGCCTCGGCGGAGGCGGCATGGCAGGACTTGGCATCCAGGCCCTTGTCAGCATCGCCGCTGCCTATGCGGTAGATTGCGTCTACGGCACCATCACGCGCCAGGTCGTCCCGGACGACACCACCAACGTGCCGGCACCGCCGGCCAACAGCGGCGAGCACTGAAGCCCCTCGGCCCCGCCCCAGGGGGAAGCCAGTCTGCGCGCGCCCGCGCTAGTGTACATGCTTTGCGCAAAACGAACGCGACCAACCCCGCCAACGAACAATCGACACTGCGAGAGATCGCCGCTCGGATGCCATCTGTCATCAGGCCAACACCTGGGACCATGCGACCCATCGTCGTTTGGCAGCGCCTCAACATGGTCGGTCTGTGGCCAGACTGCTGTGACCCCCGTTTTTTGCTCCATCTGAGGTTAGAGTCCGGCCCAAGGATGCACTGTCCCCGAACCTTAGGCCACCCGAAGCCGGAATTTCCGGGCTTCCTCAC
>CAYUKE010000263.1:0-4787 GCA_964445185.1 uncultured Geminicoccaceae bacterium | reverse complement strand
GCCAGAGGCGGCCGGCATCGACGGTCAGCAGCACGTCGGCCGGGCTGTTCGCGCCTTCGGCCTCGATCCGCGCGATCAGCTCGTCGGCGTTGCCTTCGATCCGGTTGATGGTGATGCCCGTCTCGCTCTCGAAGTCGCGGTAGAGCGCCTCATCGGTATCGTAATGCCGCGAGCTGTAGAGGTTGAGCTCTTGTGCGGACGCAGCCACCGATGTCGTGGCGATCGCCGTCACCGACAGTATTGTCAGAGATTTGACCGTCATCGTGTTCTCCTCATGAGTGTGCCATGGCTAAACTGGCACCCGATTGAAAGCAGATGGTCATGGCTGCCCCACCCGCTCCTGAGAGATCGAGACGACGCGATTGACGAGCACACTGGGCAAATCCTGCAGCGACGCCGCAGGAATGCGGCTGTTCTCGCTCGTGGACGCGGTGTCGCGCGCTCCAACCCGCATCCGCGAGCGAAACATCGGCGATACCGCCGAACGCTCGGAGGCCGATCACCTTGTTCGCCGATCGGCCATTCGTCATCAGATCACACTGAAACAGAACCTTGACGGTTCTATTAAAGATCAGACCCGCTTCCGTCAAACAATTTTGCGCTTTAGCCGTGCAACTTGGCCAACTTCGCCTGTTTCTATAGAAATCGAATAATTCTAACAAAAAAAGCAGCCAGTATCCTCGGCCATCTGCACTTTGACCGTTTGCTACTGCTCTTGCAGCCAGAGCGCAGCGCAGCGGGGCACTGCGCACGCGGTGGTTCGGCCGACGCCTAACTCGCGTCATCGCAACAGCCCAGGCGCGTCTCACCGCCTGGGCCGACCAGCGTCGCCGACCACCCATAGGGAGCGCGATCGGCCATCGTGTCGTGGCAAGGCTCGGCCCGCGCGAGCAGAATGAATGCTTCCGTCAGCGGCGCGCCGCCGCGCCACACGATCTGCCGAGGCTGGGCCCAATCGAGAACGCGAGACTGACCCGC
Source organism: uncultured Geminicoccaceae bacterium (assembly GCA_964445185.1). Classification (GTDB taxonomy): domain Bacteria; phylum Pseudomonadota; class Alphaproteobacteria; order Geminicoccales; family Geminicoccaceae; genus JAAAPF01. The sequence goes on along the minus strand of CAYUKE010000263.1, from coordinate 3,809 downwards.
GAACGTGCCGACGACGGGCCACGCGCTCGCGAGCGACGTCACGGTTGCCACGCCAGCATCGAGATCGAGGCGCCAGAACGGCTCGTTGCCACGGCACGACAGCCGCGCACCGGCGCCATCCTCGCGATCGGCATCGACGACGACGTTTACCGCAACGCGCACGCCGACCTCGAGCATCCGTGGCGTCACGCGCACGTCCTCCGCCGACTGCAGCACCACGCGCCCGGCTTGGCTGACGGTGACGCGGAGCTGCGGAAGATAGGGTGGCTCCAGCCAGTTCGGGTCGACGGCCAGGGCAAACGTGTAGGGCGCACCGTTGGCGATCATCCTTCGCGAGTCGGCGAGCGGCTCGGCGGCAACGTCGGGGTGCGCCGCGTCGACGAGTTGAGCCTGGAGGATGGCACCGTCGGGTAGCGCCAGCGTGTTGGGATGAGTGACCGATCCTGAGAGCACACCCGCGTGCGCCAGCGCCGTCGGCACCACCAGTGTCAAGACCCAACCATCACGACAGATCAGGCGCAGGCGTGGTACTCTACACGCGTTCTTAAGGGTCCGCGCGTAGCGAAAGAGATTCCGGAACGCGTGCATGTGCTCTCACCAGCGGGAAGCGACCCATGGAAGGCGAACAACGGCAGGAGCCACGGTTCATCGTGGCCGGGCTCCGGCTCCGGATCGACGGCCGTCCACATGAGATCGTCGATATCGGTGTGTCGGGCGTGCAGATCCTCTGCGATGGCGACATGCCTTCGCGGGTCTCGTTGACGTTCACCAGCGACCCCGGCATGCCGCCGACCGCCTTCAGCTGCCAGGGCGACCTCGTCCGGAATGACGGCAGCACCGCCGTCTATCGCTTCACGGCGCCGCTGCCCGACTGGGGCGCACGGATCTGCGCCTTCAGCATCTTCAACAACCTCGCGCTGCCGCTCTTCGACGCCTGAGCCGGCGGGCACCGTCGCGCCGGCGCCTCAAGGTGACCCAGGACGCCGGCCCGCCGATCGGTACGCGTCGACAAAGGCGTCAGGCGGCCTTGCGGCGGGTCCCGTCGACGATCTCGACGATGTCGCCCATGATCTTGGCGATCGAAAAGTCCTTCGGCGTGTAGACCCGGGCGACGCCCATCGCGAGCAGCGCCTTTTCGTCCTCAGGCGGGATGATGCCGCCGACGACCAGAGGCACGTCGCCGATGCCTTGCTGGCGCATCCGCTCCAGGCAGTCGCGCACCAGTGGCAGGTGCGAGCCGGAGAGGATCGATAGACCGATGACGTGCACGCCCTCCTCCAGCGCCGCGCCGACGATGCGCGCCGGCGTCAGCCGAATGCCTTCGTAGACGACCTCCATGCCGCAGTCGCGCGCGGCCACGGCGATCTGCTCGGCCCCGTTCGAATGGCCGTCGAGCCCGGGCTTGCCGACCAGCATCTTGATCCGCCGGCCGAGATCTACCGAGACCTCGTCGACCCTGGCGCGGACAGGATCGAGGGTGTGCGCCGCCTGACGCGAAGTGACACCGGCAACACCGGTCGGTGCGCGGTACTCCCCGAAGACGCGACGGAACACGTCGCCCCACTCGCCGGTGGTGACGCCGGCCTTGGCCGCCTCGATCGACGGCTCCATGATGTTGCGACCGTCGCGCGCCGCCGCCTCCAGTTCGGCGAGCGCGGCCAGAGCCACGGCCTCGTTTCGCTCGTCGCGGTGTCGCTGCAGACGCTCGATCTGCTCGCGCTCCGCCGCCGGGTCGACCGCCAGGAAACCCCCGTCGACGCCGGCGACCAAGGGGCTGGTCTCCCCGTCCTCATACTTGTTCACGCCGACCACGACCTGGTCACCGGAGATGATCCCGGCGAGCCGCTTGGCGCCGCTCTCGACCAGCTTTTGCTTCATGTAACCTGTCTCGACCGCCTCCAGCGCACCACCCATCTCGTCGATCCTGGCGAGTTCGGCGCGCGCCTCGGCTTTGAGCTCTTCGACCTTCCGCGTCACCTCGTGGCTGCCGTCGAACAGATCGCCGAATTCAAGCAGGTCCGTCTCGTAGGCTACGATCTGTTGCATGCGCAGCGACCATTGCTGGTCCCAGGGGCGCGGCAGGCCGAGCGCCTCGTTCCACGCGGGGAGCTGTACGGCGCGCGCACGCGCGTTCTTCGACAACACGACCGCCAGCATCTCGAGCAGGATGCGGTAGACGTTGTTCTCAGGTTGCTGCTCGGTCAGCCCAAGCGAGTTGACCTGCATGCCGTAGCGGAAACGCCGGTACTTCTCGTCCTCGATGCCGTAGCGCTCGCGACAGATCTCGTCCCAAAGCTCGGTGAAGGCGCGCATCTTGCACATCTCGGTGATGAACCGGATGCCGGCGTTCACGAAGAAGCTGATGCGCCCCACGACCGTCGGAAACTCGTCCGCAGGAACCGTGCCCGCCTGCTTGATGCTGTCGAGCACGCTGACCGCGGTCGCGAGCGCAAAGGCGAGCTCCTGCACCGGGGTCGCGGCCGCCTCCTGCAAGTGGTATGAGCAGACGTTGGTCGGATTCCACTTGGGAACATCGCGGTAGGTGAAGGTCACAACGTCGGTGATCAGCTTCATCGATGGCCGCGGCGGCAGGATGTACGTGCCGCGCGACAGGTATTCTTTGATCAGGTCGTTCTGGACCGTGCCCTGGAGCTTGCGACGGTCAGCTCCCTGTTTGTCGGCGACAGCGATGTAGAGGGCTAAGAGCCACGGTGCCGTGGCGTTGATGGTCATCGAGGTGTTCATCTGCTCGAGCGGGATTTCGTCGAACAGCGTGAGCATGTCGGTGATCGAGGTGATCGGCACACCGACCTTGCCAACCTCGCCAGTGGCAAGGGCGTGGTCGCTGTCGTAGCCGGTCTGCGTCGGCAGGTCGAAGGCGAACGAGAGCCCGGTCTGACCGCGCGAAAGGTTGGTCCGGTAAAGGCGGTTCGACGCCGCGGCGGAGCTGTGTCCCGCGTAGGTCCGGAACAGCCAGGGCTTCTCGCGTGCCGGCGTCGCGTCGGCGCGGGCGTCTCCGGAGCGGGGGGATGGATTGGCGACCACCATGATCTGCTCTTCCTCCTCAGACACCGCCGATGGTGCCCTGCAACATTCTTGTGTGCAAATGCGATAACACCTATTGTGCGCTGCCGTCAAAGGTGTTTATCTAAAATTGTATCACGTTACGGCATCACATCCCGGACGCTATGAACAAAGAAAGTGTTGAACGGGTGATCCAGAAGTTCGGCTCGCAGCAGCGCGTCGCCGAGCTCTTGGGCATCTGGCAGACGGCCGTAAGCGGATGGGTCAGGCGTGGGGCCATCCCGGCTCGACGCCAACAAGAACTTCTCCGCGCCGCTCAGCGCGAGGGCATCGCCCTGGCGCCGGCCGACTTCTTCGCCGACCTCGCGCTCGCCGAGCCCATGTCGGCCAACAACCACCAAACGCGTCCGGTCGTCGGCGCCGCGCCGGCCACCGTCGCTCCTGTTCTCCGCCACCGAGGGACCGCACCCGTCATGACCGCTTCCAGCAACGTCGTCTCGCTCAAGGATGACAACACGGGCTCCGCCGCCGCGGCGACCCGGCCGATCAAAGACCTCTACGAGGTGGGCGAGATCCCGCCGCTCGGGCATGTTCCGAAGAACATGTACGCCTGGACGATCCGCAAGGAGCGCCATGGGGACCCGATGACCTCGATGCAGGTCGAGGTCGTGCCCGTGCCCGAGCTCGACAGCCACGACGAGCTGGTCATGGTGATGGCCTCCGGCGTCAACTACAACGGCGTCTGTGCGGCACTCGGCACGACGGTCTCGGTGCTCGACTTCCAC
>CAYUKE010000262.1:0-4789 GCA_964445185.1 uncultured Geminicoccaceae bacterium | reverse complement strand
GATCCAGATCGGCAGCGCAATGCTCGAAGCCGTCGCCCGGCGTCCCAGCGAACGGGGCTGGTCGAAGCCGACATAGACGCCCACGACGAGGTCCGGGCTGAAGCCAATGAACCAGGTGTCTTTGGCGTCGTTGGTCGTGCCGGTCTTGCCGGCGAGCGGCCGGCCGAGCTGCGCCGCACGCACGCCGGTCCCGCGCTGGACGACGCCCTGCAGCATCGAGGTAATCTGATAGGTGTGGCGCGGGTCAGCCAACTGCTCACGCTGATCGACAATCACCGGTGGCAGCTGGCCGGGCGTGTAAGCGACGTCATCGCAGGCGCGGCAGGTGCGCGGCTCGTTGGTCAGGATGGTCCGCCCGTAACGGTCCTGGATGCGATCGATGACGTGCGGGCGGACCTCGCGCCCGCCGTTGGCAAAGGCGCCGTAGGCGGAGGTGAGCGAGAGGAGATCCACCTCGTTGGAGCCGAGCGAGGCGGCGAGGTAGGGGGTGAGCCCGCGCTCGATGCCAAAGCGTTCGGCGAGCTCCATCACGCCGGGCATGCCGATACTCTGGGCGAGGCGCACGGTCATGAGGTTGCGCGAGCGCTCGAGGCCCACCCGCATCGCCGCCGGGCCGTAGTACTCGCCTGAGTAGTTCTCCGGGCGCCACAACGGCAGCCCTGGCCCCTGCGACACGGCGATCGGCGCGTCGTCGACGACGGTCTGTGGGGTGTAGCCGTGCTCCAGGGCCGACAGGTAGACGAACGGCTTGAACGCCGAGCCCGGCTGGCGGCGCGCCTGGGTGGCGCGATTGAACTGGCTGGTGCCGAAGCTGAAGCCGCCCGACAACGCGAGCACGCGACCCGTATGCGGATCGAGGGCCACTACCGCACCGCTCACGCGCGGTACCTGGCGGAGGCCGAAGCGCCCCTCCTCGACCTCGCGCACCATGACGACGTCGCCGACGGCGAGGATGTCGCCGGCGCCGCGGGGGGCTGCGCCGAGCCGGCCGTTCGCGTCGCGCGGACGCGCCCAGACGAGATCCTCGGCGAGCAAGGCGCCCTCACGCCCATCGTCGAGCCCGATCTCGGCGTCGCGCCCGTCGATGCCGCGGACGAGCGCGTACTGCCACGAGCCGCCCAGGCGGCCGGGCTTGCGTGCGCGGGCGAGGGACCGCTGCCAGTCGTCGCCGATCTCGACCTGCGCGATCGGGCCGCGAAAGCCGAATTGGCGATCGTAGGCAAACAGGCCGTTGCGCAGGGCTTCGTCGGCAAGGGCCTGGAGTTCATTGTCGAGGGTGGTCCGCACCGCAAAACCGGCCTCGTAGAGGTCGACCTTGCCATATTGCTGCGCCATCCGGCGGCGCACCTCTTCGGCGAAGTAGTCGCCGACCGCGACCTCGTCGCGGCTCCGCTTCCTCAGCTGGATTGGCTCGGCCTCCGCCTGGGCGTACGCCGCGTCGTCGATATAGCCGTCGGCGCGCATGCGTTCGAGGACGTAGCGGCGCCGGACCATGGCACCCTCGGGATTGTCCTCCGGGTCATAGAGCGACGGCGCCTGCGGCAAGCCCGCGAGGAAAGCGGTCTCGGCAAGCGTCAGCTCATCGAGCGCTTTGGAGAAGTAGTTCTGCGCGGCCGCGGCAACGCCGTAGGCCCGAGCGCCGAGATAGATTTCGTTGAGGTAGAGTTCGAGAATACGCTCCTTGCCGAGCGTCCGCTCCAACTTCATGGCAAGGAACGCTTCCTTGATCTTTCGCTCGAAGCTCAGCTCGTTGGTCAGCAGGAAGTTCTTTGCCACCTGTTGCGTGATCGTCGAGGCGCCGCGCGGGCGACGATTTTCGCGCCAGCGTTCGACATTGTCGATGGCGGCACCCAGAATGCCTTGCGGGTCGACGCCGAAATGGCTCTGGAAGTTCTGGTCCTCGGCGGCGATGAAGGCCTCTTTCACGCGTTGTGGAATGGCGTCGATCGGCACGAAGATGCGCTGCTCACGCGCGTACTCGGCGAGGAACCGACCATCCGCTGCATAGATCCGTGAGGCGATCGGCGGCTCATACGTCGCTAGCTGCGCGTGCTCGGGAAGCTCGGCGGCATAGTGCGTGTAGAGCGCCCAGAGCCCGCCCCCTGCCAGCACCACGCCGACGAGCAGCAGTCCAAACAAGGCGCCAAACCAGCCCAGCAGCCAACGCATCGCGCGCTCGTCCCTTCCATCGCCGGTGACCCACCCTCAGGTGGTCACACAAGATCTCACAAGCCACGCGAGTTTAGCACGGCTGAGTGCCCGCACGCGCCGCCGTCCGCATCGCCCAACCCCAAAGGACCGTCAACGCCAGAATGCGCCGCGGCGTCCTTGTGTAGCGCCACAACCGACCCGCGCAGCGGTCCACCCGGCGATTGTGTCATCCGCATGAAGACCCTATAGAGGTACCGAGGCCTCACGGGGTGTGCCCTAGGATCTGCACTGATCGCGCCCCCGTGCCACTGCTTCGGCAGGCCTTGCTTCGCTTGGCGTCGACGGATCGTGCGGCGTCTCCAGGTTGAAGGATACAACAATGAACCGGCCCTGCCGCGCCATTGCCACAGTGACCGCTCGCCCGAGTTCGCTCGGCGAGCCGCGTCCGTGTGCACCGCTCGGCCGGGGCACGCCGCCCGCGCGGGCCAGAACGGACCGCGACGGGCGATCGGAGAACGAAACTCATGACCAAGCGCATGCTGGTCGACGCCGCCTACCCAGAAGAAACCCGGGTAGTCGTCGCCGATGAAGACACCCTTTTAGACTTCGATTTCGAGACCGCCGGAAAACGCCAGCTCAAGGGTAACATCTACCTCGCGAAGATCGTCCGGGTCGAACCGTCCCTGCAGGCGGCCTTTGTCGAGTATGGCGGCAATCGGCACGGCTTTCTGGCGTTCGGCGAAATCCATCCCGACTACTACCAAGTGCCGCAGGCGGACCGCGACAGGCTCGCCGAACTCGAAGCACAGCTCGTACAGGCTGGTGCCGACGAGGACGACGACGAGGGCGAAACGGACGATGAGGCCGATGACGTCGGCGAACCGCAAACCCTGAATGCGGATACCGAAGCCTCAGAGGGCCTCGCCAAGCTCCGCCGCGAACGCGCACGCTTGCTGCGCAGCTACAAGATCCAAGAGGTAGTTCGCCGTCGCCAGATCATGCTGGTGCAGGTGATGAAGGAGGAGCGCGGGACGAAGGGAGCTGCGCTTACGACCTATCTGTCGCTCGCGGGCCGCTACTGCGTGCTGATGCCCAATTCGCCCAAGGGCGGTGGCATCTCGCGCAAGATCGCGACGGCCGGCGATCGCTCCAGGCTGCGCAAGATCGCGGGCGAGCTCGACGTGCCCACCGGCATGGGACTGATCATCCGGACGGCCGGGCAGGAACGGACCAAAGTCGAGATACGTCGCGACTACGAGTACCTGCTGCGGCTCTGGAGCGACATCCGCGAACGCACGCTCGTGTCGGTGGCGCCCTGTCCGATCTACGAAGAGGCGGACCTGATCCGCCGCGCAATGCGCGACCTTTATACGAGCGACATCGAGGAGGTCCTGGTCGAGGGGGAGGCGGGCTACAAGACGGCCAAAGCCTTCATGACGATGCTGATGCCGTCGCGGGCGCGGCGGGTGAAGCAGTACAAGGCCAACACGCCGCTGTTCTTCGCGTTCAAGGTCGAGGACCAGCTCGACAAGATGCACAGCGCCACGGTGCAGCTGCGCTCGGGCGGCTCGATCGTCATCCACACCAGCGAAGCCCTCACGGCGGTCGACGTGAACTCGGGCCGCGCGACGCGCGAGCGCCACATCGACGAGACCGCGGTCAAGACCAACCTCGAGGCCGCCGATGAGATCGCCCGGCAGATGCGCCTCAGGGATATCGCCGGCCTGATCGTGATCGACTTCATCGACATGGCCGAGCATCGCCACCAGCGTCATGTCGAAAAGCGCCTGCGCGACGCGCTCAAGATCGACCGCGCGCGGCTCCAGGTCGGCCGCATCAGCAGCTTCGGCCTGCTTGAGCTGTCACGCCAGCGGCTGCGTCCGAGCTTTCTCGAGCTCAGCTCGCAGCCGTGCCCAGTCTGCCACGGTACCGGGTTCATCCGCTCGGTCGAGAGTGCCGCGCTGCAGGCGCTCCGCCGTGTCGAGTCGCTCGGTGTCGAGCAGAAGGCCAGCAAGGTCGCGGTCACGCTGCCGGTCAACATCGCGCTCTATCTCCTCAATCAGAAGCGCCATGAAGTGCAGCGCATCGAGGCGCGCTATGGGCTCGACGTGCTGGTGCAGGTGGACGACGCGCTCGTGGCCTCCGAACTCCGCGTGGACATATTGGAGGCCGCACGCAGCGAACCCGTCGACATTACGGTGGACGCGGAGCCTGCGAGCGACGCGCCGCTGGAGCCAGCCGAGGCGGAGGCACGCGAGGAGCGGGCCGAAGCTGCAGGCGAGGACGGTATCCGTCGCCGTCGCCGGCGCCGCCGGCGACCGCGTCGCCGCGGTGAGAGCGAAACGACCGACGCCGTACTTGACGCGGAGGTCGCCGAGGCCGAGGTTGAGGCGGATCCTGCCACGTTCGACGCTGGCGAGGTCGAAGAGGCCACGCCAGTCGAACGTGAGCCAGCGGCCGCCGCTGACGAGGAGACGCCAACCGACGAAGAGCCCGCCAAGCCCAGGCGCCGGCGGCGTCGCCGCAAGCCGGCTACAGAGCCCGACGCGGTTTCGGCAGGTGCCGAAGCACCTGGTTTTCGGGTGCCGGAGCAGACCGACTTGATCCTCCCCGAGTTGCCGGTTGTCCCATCATTTCC
>CAYUKE010000261.1:0-4830 GCA_964445185.1 uncultured Geminicoccaceae bacterium | reverse complement strand
CGCGCGTCGAGCACGATGGCGATCGCCGCCTCGGGCCAGCCGGCGTTGGGGGAGCGATGCTTGCGCGCTTCGCGCGGCAAGCGGCCCAGGGCGTCCAGCCGTCCGCCGACGAGCAACAGCAGAAGCGCGGTCAGCCGAGCGGGCAACCAGTTGGCGTGATCGTCCAGGCGTGCCGCCGGCCGGCCGAACGCGAGATAGCGCTCGGAGCGGTAGCCCACCATGCTGTCCATCGTGTTGATCGCCTTGTAGGCGACGAGGCCCAATGGCCCGCTGACCAGGAACCAGAAGAGCGGCGCCACGACACCGTCCGAGAGGTTCTCAGCGGCTGATTCGATCGATGCGCGCGCCACACCGGCGGCGTCCAGGCGCTCTGGATCGCGGCCGACGATGTGAGCGACGGCCATCCGGCCCGCTTCGAGGTTCTGCTCCAGACCGTGAGCCACCGCGGCCACATGGTCGACGAGACTGCGCTGCGCCAGCAGCGTTGCGGCGGCAAGCCCGGTGAGGATGGTCGGGCCGACGCCGTGCCACAGCAAGATCGCGAATGGCAAGCCGGCGGCCAGACCAAATGCGAGCGTCAAGAGCACCAACGCCCGCCCGCGCCGACGACGAACCTCAGGCGATTGACCGGATCGCCAAAGCCGACCCTCCAGCCTCCCGACGAGCCTGCCTAGGGCGACCACGGGGTGCGGCACCCGGCGATAGAGCCACTTCGGCTCGCCCGCCAACGCATCGGCGACGAGCGCCACCAGCGCCGCAAGAAGCACCGCATCCAGAGGTGCAGCAACCAAGCTCGTCTCCTGCTACCGCGACGGCAAGCAAGCTTGCCGCTCGTTCGTGCCGTTGCTACGCCGGTGCGTGACAACAGCAAGAGTGGCGGGGGACGTGAGCCGATCTCGACGCATGAGCGGGATAGTGCGGGGGCACATGGTGTGAGCGCCGGCACCGACCGCGCCGCCTACCTGGAGGACCCTGCTGCGATCTATGCTCGGTCCTTTGCGCTGATCAACGCAGAGACCGACTGGGCTGGCGTCGGTCCGGCTCTCCGCCCCGTTGTCAGGCGGATGATCCACGCCTGCGGCATGTGCGACCTCGCCCGCGACGTCCGAGCCTCTAGCGACTTCGCTACGCGCGCCGCCCTGGCTCTTCGACAAGGCGCCCCGGTCATCACCGACGCGCGCATGGTGCAGGCCGGTATTGTCGACCGCTGGCTGCCGGCCCGAAACGATGTGCGGTGCATCCTCGACGACGAGACGGACGGTCCATCGACCGGGACAACCCGCTCGGCGGCGGGGATCGACCGCGCCGGCGCCAAGCTCGACGGCGCACTCGTCGTGATCGGCAACGCACCCACCGCGCTCTTTCGTCTGCTCGAACGGGTCGAGACGGGGGCGACGGCGCCGGCGGCGGTCGTTGGCGTCCCGGTCGGCTTCGTCGGCGCCGCGGAAAGCAAGCAGGCTTTGGCGGCATGCGCCAGCGTGCCCTTCATTACCGTCCTCGGCCGGCGCGGCGGCAGCGCGATCGCCGCTGCCGCGATCAACGCGCTCGCGATCGAAGCAGGTGACGCATGCACATCGAGGTGATCGGCATCGGCGCCGACGGCATCGACGGGCTCGTCCCGGACGTGCGAGCCCTGCTCGATGCGGCCGAGGTGATCGTCGGCGGCACGCGCCATCTGGGTTTCGTCGACGGGCACGAGGCGCTCAAGATCGCCTGGCAGCGCCCGCTCGAAGCCACCTTCCAGGAGCTCGACCAGCATGGCGATCGGCGCATCGTCGTGCTCGCGTCGGGCGATCCGCTCGATCACGGCGTGGCGCTCCGCCTGTTCGATCGCTATGGCCGCGAGCAGGTCTCGGTTCACCCCCACCCGAGCGCGTTTTCGCTCGCGTGCGCGCGGCTCGGCTGGTCGCGCGACGAGGTCGTCTGCTTCAGCCTGCACGCGCGGCCGCTAACGAGGCTCAAGCGCGAGCTGGCACCCGGCCGGAAACTCCTGATCCTCACCGACGCCAAGACCTCGGCCTTCGCTATCGCGCAGACGCTACGTGAGACGGGGTGGGCGCCGAGCCTTGTCTGGCGATTGTCGCGTCTGGGCGCCGCCGACGAGATCATCGCCGAGGGCCCGGCCTACGAATGGACCGATCCGACCATCACCGAGCTCGACACAGTGGCGGTCGAGTGCTGGCCCGAGCCGGGCGTGCCGCTGATCGCGGGCTTCGCGCTCGACGATGACGCGTTCGATCACGACGGCAAGTTCAGCAAGACTCAGGCGCGGATGCATGCGCTGTTCGCACTGAACCCGTTGCCGGGTCAGCACCTTTGGGATGTCGGCGCCGGGTGCGGTGGCATCGCCGTGAGCTGGCTGCGTGCCGCTCGGCAGGGGCGCGTCTCGGCGATCGAGAGCGACTTCGATCGCGCGGCCTTCCTGCAGAAGAACGCCGATCGCCTCGGCACGCCCGAAGTGCAGGTCGTGATCGCCGACGCGCCGGATGTCTATGACGAGCTCGACGACCCCGACGTCGTGTTCATCGGCGGAGGGAGCCACGACCTGGCGGTCGTCGAGGGCGCCTGGACGCGACTGCGCAGCGGCGGCCGTCTGGTGGCCCAGGCGGTGAGCGTCGAAGGGCAGCAGGTTCTCACCGACCTCGCCGAGGCCTACGGGGGAACCCTCATCCGCTTCCACCGCGAGAACCGTGCGCCCTTGGGGACCAAGACGACCTGGCGCGCCAGCCTGCCGGTCCTGCAGCTGGAAGCGCGCAAGCCGTGACGGGCCGGCTCGTCGGGATCGGCGTGGGGCCGGGCGATCCCGAGCTTCTGACCCTCAAGGCCGCGCGCCGTCTGGCGGAAGTCCAGGTCGTGGTGTCGGTAGCCGCGGCCGGCCACGCGTCGCGGGCGCGGACGATCGTCGCCGCGCATCTGCCGGCTTCTGCTCGCGACCTGACCGTCCCGCTGAACATGGGCCCCGATCCCGCGACTGCCGAGGCAAGCTACGGACGGCTCGCCAGCGCGGTGCGGGCGGAGTTGGCGGGCGGTGCCACGGTCGCCGTGCTTTGCGAAGGCGATCCGCTGCTGTTCGGCACGTTCGTGCATCTCTTGCACAGGCTCGACCCACAGCCGCCCGTCGAGGTGGTCCCGGGCATCCCGTCGCCCATCGCCGCGGCAGCTGCCGAGACCTGGCCCCTCGCCGTCGGCACCGAGGGCTTCGCCGTTTTGCCGGCGACGATGGGGCCGGCCCGTCTGCACGCGTGCCTGGCGGTCGTGAGTGCGGCCGCGATCATCAAGGTCGGCCGTCGCTTCGAGGAGGTTCGCAAGCTGTTGCGCGCTCTCGGGCTCGAGGCGAACGCGCGGCTGGTGGTCGAGCTGGGCGGCGCGCTCGAGCAGCGAATGGCGCTGAGCGACTGGCATGAAGCGCGCGCCCCCTACTTCTCGCTGGTCCTCACCCGCGGCCTGGTCGTAGCGGATGCCGGCTGAACCCGCGGTGGTGATCCTCGCGCCCGCAGCCGAGGCGCTCGCCCGGCGGATGGTCGCCGCCATCCCCGACGCACGCCTCCACGGTCGTGAACCGACCGCCGACGTCATCATCGTCGACGACGTCGCCACCCATCTCCAGGCGCTGTTTCGGGGCGGCGTGCCGATCATCGGCGTCTGTGCCGCGGGAATCCTGATCCGGACGCTCGCCCCCCTGCTCAACGACAAGCGTGCCGAGCCGCCGGTGCTGGCGGTTGCCGCCGATGGCACGAGCGTCGTGCCGTTGCTCGGCGGTCATCGGGGCGCCAACCGGCTGGCCACGCAGGTCGCGACGGCGCTAGGGACGCAGGCCGCGATCACGACGGCAAGCGACCTGGCAAGCGGCTTGGCCCTGGACGATCCGCCCGCCGGCTGGTCGCTCGCGGAGGGCAGCGAGCCGAAACCGCTTCTGCGCCGCGTGCGCGACGGCGAACGTCTGGTCGTTGATGACACCACGACACCGGCGCCCTGGCTCGACGCGGTTCGGACGGAAGGCACCGCTGCCGACATCGAGAGCACCATCCGCCGCCGCGCTGCGACCGCAGTCGCCTACGTCCCTCACGCGCTGGCGCTCGGCGTGGGCTGCGAACGGGGCCTACCCGCGGCCGAGCTGGATGCGCTCGTTACCGACGTCCTCGAGGCGCACGAGCTCGCGCACGCGTCGGTTGCCGCCGTCGTTTCGCTCGACCTCAAGGCCGGGGAGCCGGCGATACGCGCGCTCGCCGAGCGGCTGCACGTTCCGGCGCGGTTCTTCGACGCGGCGACGCTCGAACGCGAGACGCCGCGGCTCGCCAACCCATCCGCCGAGGTGTTCCGCGAGGTCGGCTGTCACGGCGTCGCCGAGGCCGCAGCGCTTGCGGCCACCGGCCCCGCGGGTCGGCTGCTCGTGCCGAAGGTGAAGGGTGCGCGGGCCACGGTGGCCATCGCCCAGGCGCCGGCACCGATCGACCCGGCGCTGGTCGGCCGACCCGGCGGCTCGCTGAGCCTGTTGAGCCTGGGCCCCGGTGATCGCGGCGAACGGAGCCGCGCGGTCGACGCAGCGCTCAGGCGCTGTACCGACCTGGTCGGCTATTCGGGCTATCTGGACCTGTTGGAACCGGGCATCGGCGGGGCGCGGCACGCCTTCCCGCTCGGCCGCGAGGCGGATCGCTGCCGTCATGCGCTCACGCTTGCTGCCGCGGGCGCCGATGCGGGTCTCCTCGGATCCGGCGATGTCGGCGTCTACGCGATGGCAGCCTTGGTCCATGAAATCGCCGCCAGCGAGCCGGCGTTCCAGCGCGTGCCGATCCGAACGCTTGCCGGCATCAGCGCGATGCAGGCGGCGGG
>CAYUKE010000260.1:0-4851 GCA_964445185.1 uncultured Geminicoccaceae bacterium | reverse complement strand
GGCTGATCGAGGCGGTGCGGTTTGTCGGGCCGACGGCTCCGGCGACGAAGCGGGGCTTGCCGTCGATCGCCGTCGCCCGGTCAGCAGCGCGTCGAGCCACCTGTGCCCCGGCAACGTTCAGGTCACGCACCGCCGCTTCTAGCCCGTAGTCGGCCTGCGCTATCGAGGTCGACGAAAACGTGTTGGTCTCAAGGATGTCTGCCCCCGCCATGGCGAATCCGAACTGGATGTCCTCGACCGCCTGTGGCTGGGTCAGCACGAGCAGATCGTTGTTGCCCTGTTGCGGGTGGTCCGGGTGATAGTGATGCCGACAACCTGGGCCATGAATGTGGCCTTGGGCGGTAAAGTCGTCTTCGGTCATCCCAAGCGTCTGGATCATCGTGCCCATGGCGCCGTCGAGGATGAGGATCCTCTCAGCGGCGAGCGCCCGCAACTCGGCGAGCCTAGGGGATACCGGCACACTGAACATCTTCATCGGAAATGACTCCCGCCGCCATGGGCCCCGCTGACGTGGACCATCAGCGCCATGACGATAGTCCTTGAGGTTGTTTGCACCGATGAGCCGGTGTCGTGGCTGAGGTCGCAAGCCGCCAGTGGTTCCCGTCAGCACTCGCGACCGCGGCAAGCGACGCCGCCGTTCGGCCAGCGAAACGCTCGGGCCGGCGTTGCGCGCGCGACGCTCGGTCAGGCGTCCGGGTAGAAGACTGCCACCGGCAGGCAGGCGCGCAGGAGGTCGATGCCGACGATGACCGCTCGAACCGTCGAAAGCTGATCCGGCAGAAGATAGGGGTGCGGACCTGCGGCGGACGTTCGGCCTGGCGTCGGCACGTCGATCCGACCAAACGGGTTCTCGACGACGCCAAGAGGACCCGCCTTCCCATCGCGCCGTCGGCGAGGAGCACGCGGTCGCGCACGACGTCGAGAAACGCTGCCATGGAAGTGCTCCTGTATCCGCTCAGGCGGCCCAGCGAACGGATGCCGGACCTGCCTCCAGGCGCCGGATGATCGCCAGAGACAACGCGCTCCGGTTCAGGACGTAGAAGTGGAGGTGCGTCAGCCCGCCGGCGACGAGGCGCCGGCACTGCTCGGCGGCGATCTCGGCCGCGCGCTCGAACGCCTCGGCGGAGCCCGGCTCGAGGTCGGCCAAGGCCTCGTTCAGGAAAGCCGGGACGCCGGCACCGCAGCGCTCGCTGAACCGCTTGATCTGCGGGTAGTTGCCCACTGGCATGATGCCGACGCCGATCGGCGCGTCTATTCCGTTGGCGCGCAGGTCGTCGACCCAGCGCAGGATCCGATCGGTGTCGAAGCAGTACTGTGTCAGGATCCGGTCGGCGCCGGCGTCGATCTTGCCCTTGAGCACATCGCGACAGTGTGCGGCGTCGCCGGCGTCCGGGTGAACCTCGGGATAGCCACCGACCGCAACGTCGCTGGCACCCCAGTCCTTGAGCGCTCGCACCATTTCGTCGGCAAAGGCGAACCCGTCCGGCCGTGGCGTGTAGACCGCCATGCCTTGCGGCGCGTCGCCACGCAGCGCGACGAACCGATCGATCCCCTGGGCGCGGTAGGCGTCGATCAGCTCGGCAAGTTCCTCGCGGCTGGCCTGTAGGCACGTCAGATGCGGCCGCGGTGCGGCATCGACGGCAGCGCCGTAGCCGGCCGCCGTTACGGCGTCGGCGCCGGGTGTACCGCCGCCGGCGCCGCTGGTGATCGAGAGAAACGCCTTCGGCACGGGCCGCAAGTCGGCCAGCGTCTGCGCCAGCGTCTGCGCCGCGGCATCGTTCTTCGGCGGGAAGATCTCGAACGAGAGAGTGACGGTCTCGGCGGTCATGCGACGGCGCTCCCAATGGCGGCGTTTGGCACGGCCGCTCGGGGCCGCTGCGCTTCCCAAATGACGGTCGCCGTGACCCGGCCGGGCAGGCGATGGATGGCCCCCGGCTCGAGTTCGGCGCCGGTGAACCAGTCGGCGAACTCGGCGTCTGCAAAGCCGAGCCGACGATGGGCGAAGTCGCGGCGCAGCGCCTCGACCTCGTGGACGGCGAGGTCAACGACCAGCACACGTCCGCCCGGCGCGACGACGCGGGCAGCTTCGCGGATCGCGAGGGCCGGCTCCGCCGCGAAGTGCAGCACCTGGTGCAGGACGGCGCAGTCGAAAGCGCCGTCGGCCGCTGGTAGCTGATACATGTCGCCGTGTCGGACTTGGCAGTTGGTGACGCCCGCCGCCTCGAGGTTGGCGCGAGCGACCTGCAGCATGTCGAAGGAGAGATCGATCCCGAGGCCGAAGCCGATGCGATCGGCCATGATCCGCAGGACGTGGCCGGTGCCGGTACCGATGTCGATGATGCTGGTCACCGGATCGGCGCCCACGCACTCGAGCAGCGCCGCGTCAACCTCGGCATCGGCGACGGTGAGCGCCCGCACCTGCTCCCAAGCGCCGGCCTGCGCGTCGAAGTAGCCTTGCGCCCGGTCGCGGCGCTCGGCGCGCACCGTCTCCAGTCGCCGGCGGTCGAGCGCGAGCTCGGCAGAATCCGGCAACAGCGCCACGAGATCGCGCGCGATGCCACCGCTAGGCTGGGTGGCCAACCGGTAGAAGACCCACGCTCCCTCACGAAACCGCTCAAGCAGGCCGGCATCCGCAAGCACCTTCAAGTGGCGCGAGACCCGCGGCTGCGATTGGCCGAGCACCTGCGTCAGCTCGCTCACGGTCCATTCGCCCACAGCGCACAGCGCCAACAGCCGCAGGCGCGTCGGCTCCGCGGCGGCGCGGAGGCCGTCGAGGAGCCGGTTCAGCGGCGTATCGAGCAGTGTCGGATTTTCCATATGGTCGATATGCACATATCTTTATGACCAGGTCAAGCCTGTCGCCGCGCTATCAATGCTCGGTCGACGACGCCGATTCGGGGACGAAGCTCGCGAGGCTGACCTGGCCGTCGTCGCCAAAGAGCCACTCGAGCATCACGCCCTCGACGGCACGGCGAACCTCGCCCGGACCCCGATGCAGCTGCGCGAACGCATCCCCCAGTGCCCGCTCATCGTGCTGCTCGAGGGCCAGGCTGAACGTTTCGGCGAGCTCAGGCTCGTCGACCAGCGTGGTCTGGAGACGTAGCTTCAGTTCGGTCAAGCGCGCGATCTTCAACATGGCTGTGTCCCCGTTGCTGGCGGTGTCCCAAGCGAACGTAGTCCAAAGGTCGCTGCGCCGTGTCGTTATCCAGAGTTAACGCGTACAGACCTACAAGCCTATTGACCGAAGCCCGCCGCACGCCGCACGAGCTTCGCCAGCAAATAGGGGTATCGAATGGTGTTTGCGGTCGTCCGTCAAATGCAGTGCAACGCAACACGGATCCAGCGCGCGCGATGCTGGTGCCTCGCCGCTGGCATCGCGCTCGGCCTTGCCATGCCCGCCGGCGCCCAGACGCCTGAAGACCCGATCGAGGGGGTTAACCGGCAGATCTTCGCCTTCAACCAGGTCGTGGATGGCGCGTTCCTCCGACCGCTCGCCATCATGTACCGCGGCGTCTTTCCGCAGCCCGTCCGCAACGGCGTCAGCAACGTCTTCTTGAACTTGTCCGAGCCCGTAAACATGCTGAACAGCGCCTTGCAGGGCAATGGCGACCGCTTCGGCAACTCCGCAGGCCGCTTTCTAATCAACTCAACACTCGGGCTGGGCGGCGTCTTCGACGTGGCCAACAATCTCGAGCCAGAGTTCCGCCGCCCCTACGCCCGCGAGGACTTCGGCCAGACACTCGCCGTCTGGGGATGGGAGGACAGCTCCTACTTCGTGATTCCCTTCTTCGGTCCCTCGACGGTTCGCGACACCGGCGGCTTCGCCGTCGACTTCCTCACCACGCCCTGGGGCTTCGTGGCGCCAACCGAAGTGACGGTCGCCTTCGGCGCCGTTCGCGCCGTCGACCTACGCGAGGGCGTGCTCGATCAGCTCGACGATCTGGAGCGCTCCAGCCTCGACTTCTACGCGTCGCTGCGCAGCATCTACCTGCAGCGGCGGCAGCAGGAGATCCTCAACGGCGTCGTGCCCGACGACCTCGACGGTGAGGACATCTTCGAAGAGACCTTCGACGAGTGACCCCGAAGGACGGCGCGACGCCGGACCGGCGATGCTAGGATCGCGCGCAGGCTGCAGGGACGCCCGAACATGTTGCACGTCGACACGCCGTCGCGAAGTGATCTGGACCGACTGATCCGCCGGCGCGGTCCAGCCTGCGTCTCGATCTACCTGCCGACCACCCCGATCACGCCCGATGCGCAGGCCGATCGAACCCTGCTACGCAACCTCGCCGGCGAGGCCCGCGACCAGCTCGCGACGCACGGTCTCGATCGACCGGCCCTCGCCGCCGTTGATGAGCAGATCGCGGACCTCATCGATGACGACGCGTTCTGGACTGTGCAGGCGCGAAGCCTGGCCGTCTTGGCCACGCCCGAAACCCTGGTGACCTACCGTCTCGCCAACCGCCTGCAAGCGACGGTGGAGGTCGCCGATCGCTTTCACGTCAAACCGCTCCTGCGGGCCATGACCGTGCGCCAGGACGCCTTCGTGCTCGCCCTCTCGCAGAGCATGGTGCGGCTGGGCGAGGTGAGCGCCGACCTGCCGCCGCGCCCGGTGACGGTGCCGGACCTGCCGCGCGATCTCGCCGATGCCGTTGGCCGCGGCTCCCTCGATAGCCGGTCGCCGCGCGGGCGCATTCAAGGCTCCGAGGGCAAGAAGGTCCGGCTCGGCCAGTATGTCCGCGCCGTCGACGCCGCGCTGCGCAACGTTCTCACGGGCCGCGATACGCCGCTGCTCGTGGCGGCCGGCCAGCCGCTCGCCAGCCTCTTCCGCAGCGCCTGCGCCTATCCCCA
>CAYUKE010000259.1:0-4857 GCA_964445185.1 uncultured Geminicoccaceae bacterium | reverse complement strand
CCGATACGCGCGCCAAGAACCCGGAGCCGCGGCCGTGGATGGCTTTAGCCGAACGGCTCGAGCCGATCGAGCGCGGCGAGCAGCGTCGGCGAGGCGCCGCCGACGGCGACCGGCGCGTCGATCCGAAGCGTCGGCGTCGACGGCTTCGCCGCCTTGCGCTCGACCAGGTCGAACATGCCCTCCAGGTGCGCTGCCGGTACCGTGAAGCCGCCCGCGCGCGCGTGTCCGCCCGCCTTCGACGCAAGGCCGCACCCGACCGCTTCGCGCAACGCGGCCCCAAGATCGAACCCATCGGGCGCACGCGCGGAACCGACGACCTCCCCTTCCCGGCGAGCACCGACGAGCACCGGACGATGAAAACGCTCGGCCAGGCGGCCCGCGACGATGCCCAGGACGCCCGGATGCCATTGATCGCCGACGGCGAGAAGCACATGGCGACCGCCATCGAGCTGCCGCTGCAGCCCGGCCAGCGCCTGCTCGATCACGTCGTCCTCGACAGCCCGCCGTTGGCGGTTCAAGCGGTCCAGCTGGATCGCAAGCTCGGCCGCGCGCGTGTGGTCGTCGGTGACGAGCAGTTCTGCTGCGAGCTTCGGCTCGTCGAGTCGACCCGCGGCGTTCAGGCGCGGCGCGAGCCCGAAGCCGATTGCCGCCGCGGTTGGCGCGCCCCGCAGGCCGGCGACCTCGGCCAGCGCGGCGATGCCCACGTTCGCGCCCGTTGCCATCACGCGCAGCCCCTGGCTGACGAGCGCCCGATTGACGCCCAGAAGTGGCACCACATCCGCCACCGTCCCGAGCGCAACCAGATCGAGCAGCGACATCAACGGCGGCTCTGGCGTCGTCTCGAAGTAGCCGCCGCGTCTCAGCGCTCGGTTGGTGGCGACGAGCAGGAGAAACGTCACGCCCACCGCGGCAAGCACCGTCGCGGCTGCGCCATCATCCGATCGCTTCGGGTTGATCACCGCTAAGGCCGGCGGCAGCTCGGCATCGGGCGCATGGTGGTCGACAACGATCACCTCGAGCCCAAGCCGGCACGCGTGGCCAATTGCGGCGAACGCGTTGGTGCCGCTGTCGAGCACCAGCACCAGCCCGATCCCCGCGGCGGAAAAGGCGTCGAACAATCCGGCATTCGGCCCGTAGCCGTCTCTGAGGCGGTGCGGGATCTCTAGGCGAACTTCCAGACCCAGCGCACGTCCCCAGCGCAGCAGCAGGGCGGCGCTCGTGCAGCCATCTACATCGTAGTCGGTGATGACGCCGACGGGCTCGCGCCGGCGGACCGCGTCCGCGAGACGCTCTGCTGCTCGATCCATGTCGCGCAAGCCCGAGGGGTCCGGCAGGTGCACGCGCAACCGTGGGCTCAGAAAATCCTCGGCGTCCTCAAGGCCGACGCCGCGCATTGCCAGGAGCCGAGCGGCGACGTCAGGCAGGTCGAAGCGCTGCGCCAGTGCACGGCAGATCGCCTCGTCCACCGCTGGCTGCACCCAGTCCCGTCCCGTCAGGGATTTGGCAACGACCTCATCGCGCATTTGGCAGCTCAGTGGCGTGTCGTCATCGGCGGCGCCGGGCGGCGCGCCAGGACCCGCGCGAGACTTCGGTCGATCGCGGGCGCGTCGACGAGCCGGCCGCGCCAGTCGGCCGGGACGGCGTCGACGCCGAGACGCGCGCCTAGCCAGCTGCCGACCAGCATGGCGCGGCTCGCATTGTCGCCGCGCGCGGCAGCTGTCGCGCTGATCGCCGCCGCGAAATCGGCCTCATGGGCAAGCGCGGCCTGCAACGCTGCCGGAAAAGCCGACGACAACGACGCGCCGCAGCCCAGCCGGGTCGTCGCCTCCGGCACCGGCATACCCCGAAGCTCGCGCGCCGCGTCAACACCATCAGCGATTTCGGAGCCGAGTGAGGTCCGCCGATCGATCGTGGCCACAAGCGCGTCGAGAGCGACGTCGAGCGTGGCACCGGCGAGCAGGCTCTCGAGCAACCGCGCGTGCGCGCAGGCGTACGCGACGACGGTGTCGCTGTCCTGCAAAACACGCGTGAACGTGTCGACCGCCAGCATCAGGCGAGGCGTGCCCGCGTAAGCGACAACCACCGGGGCCAGCCGGGCGGGCGTGACGTTTCGACAATCCTCAGCGCCCGCGTCATCGCACGCCTCGGCCGCCACAGGTTCGACCGGCCCGACGCGCCGCTGCGGCGCCTGTCCGCGGTCCGTAGTCATCTCGTCGGTGCCGGAGATCGCCTGGAGGCGGCAGCGATAGGCTTCGGCGTCATGATCACCATTGGCTAGCGCGTCGAGAAGGATGCGAGCCGCCTCGCCGTGAGGCGTTGGCTCGCCTTCGGCTCGGCCAACGTGCACGTGCCCGGCCGCCGGCTGCGCAAAACCCTCCGGACCGGTTGGAAATCTCAACCGAAAGGCTTCGGCGTCGTCGATCAGGTGGCTGCCGAGGCAGTAGGCGTCGCCGACGAACATGCCCCAGACGGCACCTTCGAGGCCCGCCACTGCCCGCATCTCGGTCTCCTTGCTGCGACCTCGCGATTAGGGCAGCGGCGGGGTGGCCGCAAGGCCGCTTGGTTCGAACTCGCGGCTTACGCTATGCACGTGCGGTTGGATGAGCAGTAAGCGGGGATCGAAATCAGGCATGTGCGGGATCATCGGGCTTCTCGGCCGACAACCGGCGGTGCCGCGACTACTGGAGGCCCTGCGGCGCCTCGCCTACCGTGGCTATGACAGCGCCGGCATCGCGACGATCGCCGCCGGGCGCCTGGAGCGGCGCCGGGCGGAGGGGAAGATCGCCAATCTGGAAGCGGTCCTCGCCGAGGAGCCGCTGACGGGGACCGTTGGCATCGGCCACACGCGTTGGGCGACACACGGCCGTCCGACCACCGCCAACGCGCACCCGCACTTCGCCCAGGGCATCGCCGTCGTCCACAACGGCATCATCGAGAATTTCCAGACCCTCAAGGCGCGGCTCCAGGCCGAAGGGCATCACTTCCACACGGAGACGGACACCGAGGTGGTGCCGCATCTGGTCGCCGCTCATCTGGCACGCGGTCTCGACCTGGTGGCAGCTGCGGCGGCTACCTTCGGGGAGTTGGATGGCGCCTACGCGCTTCTTCTACTGCTCGAGGATCGTCCCGACGTGCTCCTCGTCGCCCGACGCGGCAGCCCGCTCGCCATCGGCTACGGCGACGGCGAGATGTATGTCGGCTCGGACGCGATGGCGCTGGCGCCGCTCACCGAACGTATCCAATACCTTGAGGAAGGCGATTGGGCCGTCGTCCGGCAGGATGGCGTGGAGATCTACAACACGGACGGCGACGCCGTCGATCGGCCGATCGTGCGCACCGCCCTGTCCGGGGCGCTGATGGGCAAAGGAAACCACCGGCACTTCATGGAGAAGGAGATCTTCGAGCAGCCGGCGGTGCTCGGGGACACGCTGAGCGCCTTCGGCATAGCCCATGGCGATCGCCTGGACATGCCGCGCCTGCCCTTCGATCTTGCCCGCGTTTCCCGGCTGCACCTGATCGCGTGCGGCACCGCATCGCTGGCGGCGCTGACGGCGAAATACTGGTTCGAACGCTACGCCGGAATCCCGGTGAATTGGGATATCGCGTCGGAGTTCCGCTACCGGCGGATGCCGCTCTCCCGCGATGAGGGTGCCATCTTGGTATCACAGTCAGGCGAAACGGCGGATACGCTCGCCGCGCTTCGCCTGTGCAAGGCTGATGGAGTTCCGACGGCAGCCGTCGTGAACGTCGCCGAGAGCACGATCGCTCGCGAGGCCGACGCGGTCGTGCGCACGCTGGCCGGACCGGAGATCGGTGTCGCCTCGACCAAGGCCTTCACGACGCAGCTGGCCACCCTCGCTTGCCTAGCGCTTGTTGCCGCCGATTTGCGAGCGACCATGCCGGCGGCCGAGCGGCGCGCCGCGATCGAAGCCCTGACGGAATTGCCGCGGCTATCGCGCGAGGCGCTGGAGCGATCGAGCGGTATCCGAGCGGTCGCCGAGGAGGTGGCCGACGTCCGCGATCTCTTCTACCTCGGACGCGGCCCCAGCTTCCCGATCGCTCTCGAGGGCGCACTTAAGCTAAAAGAAGTGACCTACATCCATGCCGAAGGCTACGCCGCTGGCGAATTGAAGCACGGACCGATTGCCCTGGTCGACGAGAAGACGCCGGTGATCGTCGTCGCGCCGAGCGACGATGTCTTCGAAAAGACGGCGAGCAATCTGCAGGAGGTGCGCGCCCGTGGCGGCCGGGTGTTGCTGGTGACGGATGAAGCGGGGAAACGGGCGCTCGGCGACTTGGCGACTTGGAGCATCGTGTTGCCGACGGCCCCTCCGCTCGTTGCGCCGATCCTGTTCGTGATCCCGCTACAGCTGCTCGCCTATCACGTCGCCGTGCAACGCGGGACCGACGTCGATCAACCGCGGAACCTGGCCAAATCGGTCACCGTCGAGTAGCCAACGCCGCTGCTGTCCGCGCCGCAAGCGGCTGGGTAGGCCAACGAAAAAGGCCGGCACCAGGCAACGAAGACGCTGGTGCCGGCCGGCATTGACGAACCGGATGGTAAGGGTGCGCCGGGCGCTAGCCGAGGGCGACCCACGCTGTCCGGAGCAGCTGCGCGATCATGAACCACAGCGCGAACGTCGCTGCGGTGGTGAAGCAGAAGCTGGCAAAAGGCGGCCAGCGCTCTTCCTCTTGGACGAGAGCCGCTCGAGCGCGACGACCGACCAAATACGACTTTTCTACGTGGGTAGCCACAACGCCTCTCCTGATGGTTGGGCGAGCATAGCACCCATATGTGAACTGTGAAGTGAAAAAGATGCGGGCAGGTTTGGCGCCAAAAGTCGCTAAAATTTTCGT
>CAYUKE010000258.1:0-4889 GCA_964445185.1 uncultured Geminicoccaceae bacterium | reverse complement strand
GCGACGATCGTCGCCAACGCCAACGTCGCCGGCGGCACGACCTACATCGACGCCGACGACGACGGTCGCAACGAGGTGATCTTGTTGGGCTTCGCCGACTTCGGCGTCGACAACATCGCCTGAGCGCTGGCGTCAGTAGGCCGTGCGGCCGGCACGGACGGCCCAGGCGTCGAACGGCGCCGAGGCCGCCTGCAGCGGCAGGTTGACGAGCGGCCGCCGACGGTTGGCGTTCGCCTTGGCCACCTCCTCATAGAGCAGCACATCGTCGAAGCCGGCGGCGGCGGCGGCGGCGCGATCCGCCGCGTAGACGATCCGGTCGAGCCGGGCCCAGTGCGCGGCTGCGAGGCACATCGGACATGGCTCGCAGCTGCTGAAGAGCGTGCCGTCGTGAAGCGCGAACCGACCGAGCGCCCGGCAGGCGGCGCGGATGGCAACGACCTCGGCATGGGCGGTCGGATCGAGATCGACCGTCACCCGGTTGCTACCCTCGCCGACGACCCTGCCGTCGACGGCGACGAGCGCGCCGAATGGCCCGCCGCCGGCGGCAACGCTCGCGACCGCAAGATCGATCGCGCGCTCGAGCAGCGACGCGTCATCCATAGCGCGGATCGGCCCCATAGTGGGCGAGGAGCTGCGCCGTGATGGCGACGGCGATCACCTCGGGCTCCTTGCCGGGAATGGTCGGATCGCCGATCGGGCAGACCAGACGCGCCAGCGCCGCCGGCGCATGCCCGGCGTCGCGCAGCCGCTTCTCGAAGCGCGCTCGCTTCGTCTCCGAGCCGATCAGCCCGACAAAACCTAGGTCCGTGCGCGCCAGCGCCCGATCGACGATGCGCAGATCGCGGGCGTGGCTGTGGGTCATGACGAGCGCCGCAGCGCCGCCGAGGATCCGGCCGACGACGACTTCCGGCGCGCGCACCCAGAGCCGGGTAACCGACGGCGGCAGGTTTGCCGGAAAGACATCCTCGCGCTCGTCCACCCAAACGACCCGCTGCCGCGGCAGGCGTCCCAGCACCTCGACGACCGCGCGTCCAACATGGCCGGCACCGAAGACCCAGACGTGCGGGCGCAGACCGGGCAGGCGCTCGACCAGGATCGTCTGATCGTCCTCCTCGACCAGCTCGATCCGCGGCCCGGGCTCCTTGAGCCAAGCGCGGAACAGCGCGGCATCGATCGGATGCGCGCCGCTCTCCTCCGAGACGAGCTGGCGCGCGCCGTCGCGCAGCCGCCGGGTCAGCAACGCCGGCCGATCGAGGGCATCGAGCTGGCGAGCGAGAGTCCTGATCTCGTCGAGATCGATCAACGGCTCGAACAGCAGCCGGACCAAACCGCCGCAGCATTGGCCGAGCTCGGGGCCGAGGCTGAAGCGCTCGATCCGTGGCTCGGTAACGCCGTCGCGCAACGCACCGCGGGCGAGCTTCAGTGCCTGCCACTCGAGCTCGCCGCCACCGATGGTGCCCTGTTGGCCTTTCGCCTCGACGAGCATGCGCGCGCCGATCTCGCGCGGCGACGAGCCCTTCGTCTCGACGACGGTCACCAGCACCGCCGGGCTGTCCAGCCGCTTGAGCCAGTCGGCGAGCATCAGCCGACCGCCACGGCACGTGCCCGTGCGTCGTTGCAGGCAGCGAGGACACGCTCAGGCGTGGCCGGCGCGTCGAGGCGGGGACGAATGCCGGGCGCCAGGCTCGTGACCGCGTCGCGCAGCGCCATGAAGGCCGAGATGGCGAGCATCAACGGCGGCTCGCCGACCGCCTTCGAGCGGTGGATCGTCGGCTCGCGGTTCTCGCCCCGCGCCCAGAGCGTCACGTTGAAGTGCTCAGGCACGTCGCCGGCCGTCGGGATCTTGTAGGTCGATGGCGCGTGCGTCATCAGGCGCCCCTCGGCGTTCCACCAGAGCTCCTCGGTCGTCAGCCAGCCGAGACCCTGGACGAAGCCGCCCTCGATCTGGCCGCGGTCGATCGCCGGGTTCAAGGAGCGGCCGACGTCGTGGAGGATGTCAACGGCGGTGAGGCGATGCTCGCCCGTCAGCGTGTCGACGGCAACCTCGCTGCAGGCGCAGCCATAGGCGAAGTAGTAAAAGGGCCTACCCCGCGCTTGCTCGCGATCGTAGTGCACCTTCGGGGTTCGGTAGAACCCCGTCGCCGAAAGCTGCACGCGCGCCAGGTAAGCGCGGCGCGCGACATCGGCGAAGGCCAGCCTATTGCCGCGCACGCAGACATGACCGTCCTCGAACTCCACCTCCGCGGGCTCTGCCTGATGCAGTTCGGCGACGAAGGTCTGCAGCCGTTCCCGCAGCGTCAGGGCGGCCGCGCGTGCGGCCATCCCGTTCAAGTCGGTTCCCGACGACGCCGCGGTGGGTGACGTGTTGGGAACCTTGCCGGTGTTGGTCGCACTGATACCGATCCAGTCGACCGGCACGTCGAAGACCTCCGCCACCACCTGGGCGACTTTCACGAACAGGCCCTGACCCATCTCGGTGCCGCCATGGTTGAGGTGGATCGAGCCGTCCTGATAGACGTGCAGAAGGGCGCCGGCCTGGTTCAGGTGCGTGACGGTGAAGGAGATGCCGAACTTGACCGGCGTCAGCGCGATCCCGCGCTTGATCACGCCGCTCGTCCCGTTGAAGCGCTCGATCGCCCGCCGCCGCGCACTGTACCGGCAGCTTTGGGCGAGCGCGTCCATGAGCTCGGGCAGGACGTTGTCCTCGACGGTCATGTGGTACGGCGTGAGCGAGCGGTCGTGGCCGCCGTAGAGGTTGCGGCGACGCACGTCGAACGGGTCGAGGCCCAGCTCGCGGGCGACCTCATCAATGTAGAGCTCGGCGCCGAGCATGCCTTGAGGACCGCCGAAGCCGCGAAATGCCGTGTTGGAGACGCTGTTCGTCTTGCAGCGAACCGAGTGGATCCGAGCGGCCGGAAGGTAATAGGCGTTGTCGGTGTGGAACATCGCCCGGTCGTTGATCGCCGCCGAGAGGTCCGCCGAGCACCCGCAACGACCGGCAAGCTGCGCGTCGACCGCGAGCAGGCGGCCCGTCTCGTCAAAGCCGACGCGGTAACGGCTCCAGAACTCGTGCCGCTTGCCGGTGAGCTCCATGTCGGTGTCGCGGTCGAGGCGCAGCTTGACCGGCCTACCCGTCTTCCGCGCGAGCAGGGCCGCGGCGACGGCGATCAGATTGCCCTGGGTCTCCTTACCGCCGAAGCCGCCGCCCATGCGCCGGACCTCAACAGTGACGGCGGCAGCGGGCAGAGCCAGCACCTCGGCGACCTTTTGCTGGATCTCGCTGGGATGCTGGGTCGAGCTGTAGATGTGAAAGCCGCCGTCCTCGGTCGGCAGCACCAGCGCGATCTGCCCCTCCAGGTAGAAATGATCCTGCCCACCCATGCGGATCTCGCACTCGAGACGGCGCGGTGCCGCCGCGAGCGCCTGGTCGACGTCGCCTTTGCGCATGGTGTGCGGCGGCAGCACGTAGCTCTCCGCTGCAACCGCCTCGTCGATGGAGAGGATCGGCGCCTCGGGCAGATGATCGACCCGTGCCAGGCGGGCCGCGCGACGCGCCTCGTCGACGCTGACCGCAGCCACGGCGAAGAGCGCCTGGCCCCAGTAGAGGATCTCGTCGGTGGCGAAGACCGGCTCGTCGTGAAACACGGGGCCGATGTCGTTGGCACCAGGAATATCGGACGCTGTGACCACGGCGACGACCCCCGGCGCTGCGCGCACGTTTGCCAGGTCCATGGCGCGAATGCGGCCAGCGGCGCAGGTGCTCATGCCGATCGCGGCGTGCAGCAGGCGCTTGGGCTCAGGCAGATCGTCGACATAGTCGGCGCGGCCGGTGACGTGCTTGACCGCACTGTCATGCGGGCGTGCGTCGTGGACCCGGCTCACGCCGCCACCTCGACGCCGTGCCGTGGCAGCTCGATCGCCTCGCCCCGCAGCGCCATTCCGCACTTGATCAAAGCCGCCTGCGCCGCATCCAGCCGATAGCGCGCGGTCGCGCGCATGTCGGATATGGGGGTTACGTCGTCGGCGAGCGCCGCCGCCGCGGCGGCGAAAGCGGCGGCGGTCGGGGCGGCGCCTTCAAGCACCGCTTCCGCACCGACAGTGCGCATCGGGATCGCCGCCATGCCACCGAGCGCAACGCGGCAGTCCTCGAGGCGGCCGTCGCGCGCGCCGCCCGCCACCGCGACGAGCACGGCGCTGATGTCCTGGTCGAAGCGCTTCGAGACCTTCTCGACGTGAAGCCGTTGGTCGGCCGCCGGCAACGGCAGGCGGATCTGCACGATGAACTCGCCGGGCTGGAGCAGCGTGCGCTTGTAGCTCAAGAAGTAGTCGGCGACGGCGACCTCACGCTCGTGGCTGCCACGGCGAAGGACTAGGCTGGCGTCGAGGGCGAGGAGCACGGGGAGCGCGTCGCCGATCGGGGACGCGCTGCCGAGGTTGCCGGCGAGTGTTGCTGAGTTGCGGATCAGCTCCGAGCCTAGCCGGCGCAACATCCGTCCGAAGGCCGGCCATCGCGCGTCGAGATGCGGCAAGAGATCCGTGTAGGTAGCGGCCGAGCCGATCTCCAGGTGCCGGTCGGCGGTGCGGATCGTCCGCAGCTCGGCAACGAAGGCGGTCGTGACCACCCGATCCCAGGTTCGCAGATCCTTGGTGACCCAAAGGCCCGCGTCGGTCCCGCCCGCGACGAGCAGAGCTTCCGGCTGCGCCTCTAATCGTCGCGCGAGCTCGTCGACGCTTCGCGGTCGGGTGAAGCCGTTGTCGCCGCCGTCCGTGGGCTCGTCCGCCAGGCGCCGAAGCCGGGCGACCGTCTCGGCGTCGCCGCTCGCCGCGTCGTCGCCGTCGGCGAAAGCGGCTGCCGCGCGCGCCGCGGCGACGCTCGGTCGGTTGCCCGG
>CAYUKE010000257.1:0-4899 GCA_964445185.1 uncultured Geminicoccaceae bacterium | reverse complement strand
AGTGCCACAGAAAGCAAACCGCCCGCCGGGCCGAAGCGTCCGCGCCGAGGCTGCGGGCAAGGGTGAAAGGGTGCGGCAAGAGCGCACCGCGCCGCTGGCAACAGCGGTGGCACGGCAAACCCCACCGGGAGCAAGACCGAGTAGGAGCGACGGCGCCGTAGCGCGCAGACCGGTTTCCGGGTCGGTCGCTCGGGTTGGTCGCGGGAGGCGTCCGGTGACGGGCGCCCCAGAGGAATGGCCATCGGCGGCCACGGCCGTCACAGAACCCGGCTTACCAGTCGCCTGACCCCTGCTGTCCACAGCTAGGGAGAACGAATCATCAACTCATCAACCGACTTATCCCCAGACCGACGTCTTCGGTTGCCGCCGAGAACCCCCAGTATTCCCCAGCAACTTAGATATCCACATCGATAAATTACTTGACCCCAAAGCGCTCCACTTATACCGTCGCTATTCAACGAGAGGCCCTCTCCGCGTTGCTCGACTGACTTGTCTCCAAGATAGTCGACGACCTGGAGAGCGGCGAGTGCAGTGACTGACAGGCCATGCTCACGCTCGCGCAGCCCCGATGGCGTAATCTCGTTGATGTCAAGAAACATCGTCATGACTGGACTGTTGCATTATCAGGTGATTCTTGCGGCTTCATTTTATTTTTTTATCCTTTGGCGAATGATTGCTTTTCTTGCCAATCCAAGAAATTGCTGGGCCAATATTCTATGCCGCGACGCGCGCCTTTTCCCTTCACCCCACGGCCTGTGGATAACGGCCTGTGGATAAAACCTGCCACGTTCCCGTCCTCTTGGGCGCGGTCCTGCGCTATCTCGACCCGACGCGTGGCGGGACGTTCGTCGATGCGACCTACGGTGCCGGTGGCTACAGCCGAGCCTTGCTGGCTGCCGCTGACTGCCGGGTCGTGGGCATCGATCGCGATCCCGACGCCGTCGCGCGCGGGGCGAGCCTTGCTGCGCGCGAGACGCGCTTCACCATGGTCCACGGCGCCTTCGGCGGCCTCGATCGGTTGGTTGGCGAGCCGGCTGACGGCGTCGTCTTCGATCTCGGCGTCTCGTCGCCGCAGTTGGCGACGGCGGAGCGAGGCTTCTCCTTCCGCCTCGACGGCCCGCTCGACATGCGGATGGATCCCGTTGGAAGCACCGCCGCCGATCTCGTCAACACGATCGGCGAGCGACCGCTCGCCGATCTCCTGCGCCGCTACGGCGAGGAGCCCAAGGCCCGGCGGGTGGCGAGGGCGATCGTCGACAGGCGTAGCGACCGGCCCTTCGCGCGAACCCTCGATCTCGCCGATGTCGTCCGCCAAGCCGTGGGGCGCGGCGCCCCGGGTGTGGACCCGGCGACGCGCGTGTTCCAAGCGCTGCGGATCGCTGTCAACGACGAGCTGGGTGAGCTGGAGCGCGGTCTCGATGCGGCGTTGCGCTGCCTCCGCTCCGGAGGGCGGCTTGTCGCCGTCAGCTTCCATTCGCTTGAGGACCGGATCGTGAAGCGCTTCCTCGCCTCGGCAGCGGCCGTTGGGAGCGGCGTTTCACGACACCAGCCGAGCCTGCCCGCTGCCGCTTCAAGCCGGCTCGAGATATTGACGCGGCGCGTCGTTCGCCCCGATGCCGCGGAGATCGCTGGCAATCCTCGAGCGCGCTCGGCAAAGCTTCGCGCGGCGCGGCGGACCGCCGAATGACAACGGTCGGCGGTGGCCTTATCACCTTCCTGGCCTTAGTCTTGCTCCTCGGCTCCGGGGTCATGGTGTTCAAGCACCACGTCGACGAGGAGAGGGCCACACTGGCCCGACTGCAGCGCGATCTGCAGACGGCGCGTGAGGCTCAGGCGCGGCTTTGGGGCGAACTCGCCTATCACCGGCGCCCCGAATATCTCACGTCCTTCGCCGACGCACTCGGCCTGATGCCGGCCGGGCCCGGTCAGATCGTCACCGTCGATGCGCTGCCTGTCGAGCCGCCCCCCGTCGCTGGCGATGGGGCCCGACCGCATATCGTCGCCCTACCCTCAGGCGCCCGCGCGATCCTGATGCCGCGCCCGTCGCCGAGCGCGACGCCATGAACGGGCGGCTCCTACTCGTGGCGGCGGCCTTCGTGGTCGCCTTCGGGGCGGTCGGTCTCCGCCTCGTCGAACTGGGGTTCGCGCCTGGGCCGGCCACCCGCGGCGTCCACGCCTCCAGCGTTGTCGAGCGCGGCGATCTCGTCGACCGGCACGGCCGGCTACTCGCGACAACGGTGCCGGCACCGCGCGTCGTCGCCGATCCGCGGCGCGTCCGCGATCCGATCGCCGAAGCCTTCGCGCTTGCCGAGGTGCTGGGCGATGTCGACGCTGCGGCGCTCTCCGCACGGCTAGCCAGCGGGCGGCACCATGTCGTCGTGGACCGCGATGCTAGTCTGGTCGAAGCCGAGGCGGTGCGACGGCTAGGTCTGCCGGGTGTTCGGATCGAGAACCGCCGCGCCCGGGTCTATCCGAACGGCCGACTAGCCGCGCACGCCATCGGCTATGTCGACGTCGACAGTCGTGGGCTTTCGGGCGCGGAGCGTGCCTTCGACGCCGAGCTTCGCGCCGGCGAGAGCGTCCGCCTGGCGATGGATCTCGCCATACAAGCTGCGCTCACCGAGGAGCTCCGCGCCGCCGTCGACCGCTTCCGTGCGGTCGCCGCCGCGGGCTTGGTTCTGGATACCCGGACCGGCGAGCTACTTGCGCTTGCTAGCCTTCCCGATTTCGACCCGCACCACCCGATGGCATCCCCAGCTGACGCGCGCAAGGATCGCAACGTCACCCAGACCTTCGAACTCGGCTCCGTCTTCAAGCTCTTCACGGTGGCGATGGGCCTCGAGACCGGAACGGTTCGCCTCCAGGACCGTTTTGACGTCTCGAAGCCGTTGCGGATCAGCGGCTTCGCCATCGACGACTTTCAGCCCGAGGCCGACATCGTCTCCGTCGCGGAGACCCTGATTCACTCGTCCAACATCGCCAGCGCCAAGATCGCGCTGAAGGCAGGTTCTGAAGCGCAGGCGGCGTTCCTGCAGGCGTTCCACCTCGATCGGCCGCTACGGATCGAGACCGGGACCTCGGCGCGACCACAACTCCCGCAACGCCGGCCGGACGTTTCCGTGGCGACGATCGCCTTCGGGCACGGGATCGCGGTCACCCCACTTCACGTTGCCACCGGCGTGGCTGGCGTGCTGGGTCCCGGCCATGCGATCACGCCGACGCTGCGCCACCGGGATACGGTTGCGCGTGGCGAGCCGGCCATCGGGATGGACGTCGTCCGGCGCATGCGCGGCCTCACTTACCGTGTCGCTACAGAAGGGAGCGGCCAGCAGGCGCTCGTCGACGGCTATCTCCTCGGCGGCAAGACCGGCACGGCCGAGAAGGTCGGCGCCAATGGGCGGTACGCAGACGGCCGCGTCCGCTCGAGCTTCGTCGCCGCCCTGCCGATCGACGAGCCGGAGATCGTCGTCTTCGTGATGCTCGACGAGCCCGATGGCCCGCCGGAGCATCGCCACCTTCGATTCGGTAGCTGGACCGCTGCGCCGACGGTCGGTCGCATTGTCGCCCGCATCGGTCCGCTGCTGGGCCTCGAAGCGGGCACGGCAGATGCCATCCGAGATCTTCGTCGCTGGGGCGGCGCGGATGCCACGACGGCGGTTCACACTCGCCCGGGAGGTGCCGATGCGGCTGCACCAGCTCGCGGCTGACGAAGCGCGCCTGATCGGCGACGACGCCCTGACGGTCGCCGGCCTGACGGCCGACAGTCGCGCGGTGCTGCCCGGCTACGTCTTCGCCGCGCTCACGGGCGCGCACGCCGACGGCTTCGACTTCATCGATGGCGCCATCGCGCGAGGTGCCATCGCCGTCCTCGGCGACGGTCGCCTCGCCGGTGTTGATCTGCCGGTGACCGTCTTAGTCAGCGACGATCCGCGGCGCGCTCTCGCCCGCATGGCGGCGCGCCTCCACTCGCCGCAACCGCGCCACGTGGTGGCCATCACGGGAACCAACGGCAAGACCTCGACCGCGAGCTTCACGGCCCAGCTGTGGCGTGCCGTCGGGTTGCGCGCGGCCAGCTTGGGTACCTTGGGTCTCGATGCGCCGGGCTTTCCGGCAGGCGAGAGCCTGACGACGCCGGATCCGTTGCGACTGCACGAAACACTGAGCGCGCTCGTTCCCGCGGGCATCGACCACGTGGCGATGGAGGCATCGAGCCACGGGCTCGATCAGCGCCGGCTGGATGGCGTGACGCTTGGCGCCGGCGCGTTTTTGAACCTCAGCCGCGATCATCTCGACTACCATGGAACCGAGGAAGCCTATTTGCGGGCAAAGTGGCGGCTCTTCGACACGCTGCTGCCCACCGGTGCCACCGCCGTTTTGAATGCCGATCTGCCGGGTTTCGCAGGGCTGGCCGACGAGGCGCGGGACCGCGGGCTGAATGTCGTCGACGTCGGCCGGCGCGCGGCGCGCCTCCGCCTCGTCGAGCGCAAGGCCAGCGCCGTCGGCCAACACCTGGTACTCGATCTCGACGGCTCAACGCACGAGGTCTCGGTCCCGATCGTCGGTGCGTTCCAGGCCGAGAACCTGCTCGCCGCGCTCGCGCTTGCCGAGACCACCGGTATCGAGCGCAGCGCCCTGCTCGACGCGCTCTCGACGCTGCAAGCCCCGCGCGGGCGCATGGAGCTGGTGGCCCGCCACCCCTCTGGTGGTGCCGTCTTCGTCGACTATGCGCACACACCGGACGCACTCGCGAAGGCGCTCGACACGCTCCGCGACCACACCCCTGGCCGTTTGGTCGTCGTGTTCGGGTGCGGCGGCGATCGTGATCCCGGCAAGCGCCCAGCAATGGGCGCGGCCGCCCCGGATCGCCTGCTCGGGGTAGCCCGCCTGCCACAGGGCGAG
>CAYUKE010000256.1:0-4906 GCA_964445185.1 uncultured Geminicoccaceae bacterium | reverse complement strand
GCCGACGTCCGCGCCGAAGACAGGACCGAAATCGAGGCCGAAGCGGAAAGCGGGACGACGACCGCCCTGCTGGCACGCGCGCCGACACGCCGGCTGGAGCGCCAGCGCGAAATCTGCCAGCACGTGCGCGGCACGATCGCCCGTTTCGTCCTCGCCCGTTCCGACGCCCCGTGCAGCGACCAAGACATCACCAACGAGCTTGAGATAGCCCACACCAGATTCGTCGGCGACCCGGCGCGCTGTCTCGACCAGCGCGTCGAGCGCGTTGTCGCCGTCCGCTTGACGGCGACGCGCGAAGTCGAGGTCGTTGGCGAACTCGAGCTGAAGGACCGCGACACGTGGGTAGAGCTGCGCACCGAGCGCTGCGTTGCCCCCCTCGGCGTTGACCTCGCGGGCAAAATGGCGCTCGCGCGCGAGGGCGATCGTCGCACCGCGCTGATTTGCGGGGAGCGGCACTCCGGCGTTCGGCAATGCCGTCGGTTCCACAACGGCTCGGGCCGACGCTTCCGGCGTCACCGCCAGGCTGGCCAGACGCGCACCGAGAAGGCTCGCAAGCAACGCGTCGACACCCCGCGCCCCCAAAATGGAACGTTCGAGATGCGCATCCTCGAGCCACAGCGCGCCGACAACCGCCGCATTGTGGCGCACCGGACGCGTCTCCAGGCACTGTGTCCCAGCCGCGAGAAGATAGTGCTGACGGAGTTCGACAGCCGCCGGGTCCGCGTCATCGGACGTGACGGTGAACGGCTCGCCGCCCGTCAGCCGCGGCCAGGCGGCGGGAAGCCCATCGGCGCGCAGCATCGCTGCTGCCGTGTGCGCGCCAAGCTCCCGGTCGTAGGTCTCAATGTTGGCAAGCCGCGTGCCGTCCGCCTCCGGCCGCCAGACGCTTACGCGACGCGCGTCCAGCGCCTCAGCGGTAAGCTTGGCGAAGCGCTTGATGCTGGCTTCGTCGGCCGGGTCCCCCAGCCGGTCGATGCCAGCGATCTCCTCGAGGAACCGAGCCTGCTCGAGGACCGCGCGTTCCGCGGCGCGTGCCTGGGTCGCGCGGCGGTCCGAGCGCAGGCCCTGCCACGTTAGGATCGCCGCGACGATCGTCGCGAGAAGCACAACGACCGTGGAAAGCAGAAGCGAGCGTCGAGCATTCGCACTCACGAAGCCGACAAACTCGTCCTCCGGGATCAGCAAGAGCGCCCACCAGGGCCGATCGACGACCGAGGCAAGCGACGTCGCCGATGCCAGGTATCGGACACCGTCGATGGTCTCGAAGCCGATCGCCTCACGCTCGATTCGCACGCGATCGAACACTTCCGCCAGCACCGCGTCGTTCAGCGTCGAGACCGTTGGAACGTCGTCGGCTGCCATCGGCGGCAGCTCTGTGGACACGCCCACCAGCCGACCGTCGATCGCGAAGATGGCGGCACGACCGTCGCGACCTAGATCAAGCGTCTGTAGAAAGGCGCCAATCTCGTCAATCTCGAGGTCCGCACCGACCACGGTCACCGGCGTGCCGACTGGAGTCGGGGCGCGGCTCGAGGCGGTGAGGCCCAACGCTCCGGTCGTGAAGAAGCGGTAGACGTCGCTCCACGCAACGGCATCGGCCTCGCCAGCACGTGCAAACCAAGGCCGACGGGCCGGATCAAAGTCGTCGTCGGGGTCGACCACCTCGCTGACGATTTCGCCGTCGGGACCTCGCTCGATCAGGCGAACGTCGCGCTCGCCCTCGCTCGCGCGAATAAACTTGGTCACCACACGCTCGTCTTGGCGCTGCACCATTACGAAATCGCCCTCGGCGTCGCCGGCATAGATGGCGGTGACCTCGGGGAGCTGCCCGAGGATCCGCCTTAGGACGCGCTCAAGCAGGGCGTCTTGCGGGAGCGAGCCCGCAACGCCGTGCTCGCCTGCGATGGGACTGAGGAATGCGACCGCGGCCGATGTTGGCGTCAAGAAGGCATCGACCTCACGGCGAACCAGCGTCGTGATCGCACTGACCACCTCGTCCGTGAGCCCGAGCGCATCGCGGCGGTTTATTCGTTCCGTATACACCGTAATCGCGACGATCGCCGCGATCAGCAATAGCGACGTCAACATTGGAAACGCGAGGCGGATGATTCGGCCGCGCCGCTGGGCTGTAACGGTAGCCGGATCCTCGCGCGTGTCGACCAAATCCCCTTGCACAACCGACGACCGTTGCAGCTCGCATGCTCTTGGACAACGTCGGTAGCCAAAAGACGCAGCGATTGAAAGCGCTACGGCCGGAGAATTCGGACGACTAGCCTAGCCGCCGTACAAGGACGGCTGGTCCGCTGACACCGGGCGATGCGCGCACCGCCCGGTGCTGTCGGATCAGCCTGCCGCGCCGCGCGCGGTGGCCAACCAAGCGTCGAAGGTGGCGCGATTGGCCTCGATCCAGGCGTCAACGTGCCCCTCGATGTCCTCCCGATCGTCCTCGCCGTCGCGCATCTTCAGGTTCTGCGCGGAGATGTCGTCGATGGGCACCACGGCCGCCTCGAGGAACGCGGCTGCCGCCGGGTTCTCCGCGACGAAGTCCTCGTTGGCGAGAACCATGATGTTGTCGACGGCGAAGCCCAAGTTCTTGCCGTCCGCGCTCGTGTCCTCGGCGGTGGCGTCGCCTTCGGGGAGCGACGTGTAGGGCACCTCGAGCCACTCGACGTCGGTGCCGGGCACCAGCACACCAGACACCCAGAGCGGAGTCCAGGTGTAGTAGAAGATCGGCTCGTTCTGTTCGTAACGTTCGACGGTGTCGGCGATCAGCGCGAAGTAGCTGCCCTGGTTGTGCGTCACCGTCTCGGCCAAACCATACTCCGGCAAGTGGTGCTCGATGACCCGCTCGCAGCCCCAGCCTGGATTGCAGCCGGTCAGATCGGCGGTGCCGTCGCCATCCGAATCGAACAGCGCGGCGATCGCCGGATCCTGGAACTGCTCGAGGCTGGTGATGCCGTTTGCGTCGGCCGTCGCCTTGTCGATCAGGTAGCCCTGAAGAACGTTCTCGACGAACACGCCGAGACGCTCCAGCTTCTCGTCGCCGCCCGAGTTCTGGAAGAAGGCCTCGTGCAGCGTGGCCCAATGCACCGCCGTGAAGTCGG
This sequence comes from uncultured Geminicoccaceae bacterium, assembly GCA_964445185.1. Lineage (GTDB taxonomy): Bacteria > Pseudomonadota > Alphaproteobacteria > Geminicoccales > Geminicoccaceae > JAAAPF01. The sequence continues at coordinate 1,802 of CAYUKE010000256.1, read as the reverse complement.
CGTCGCCGTTAGCGATGGCCACGTGCAAGGTGCCGTACTCGCCGATCTCCAACGGCGTCTGGATCTCGTAGCCCAACGCCTCTAGGCCGCGGAAGAGGATGAGGTGCTGGAACAGCTCCTCGGCGGTGGTGGTGATGATCGGCTGGATGCTCTCGCCGGCACCCGGCTGGTCCTCCGCCGATGCGGGGGATGCGGCGAGCATAAGCGCGGTGGTTCCGATGAGGCCGAGCTTGAACGCGGTCACGTGATGGTCTCCCAGTTTGTGCTCGAGTGCTTGCGTTTTGGTGGGCTCAGGCCGGCCGCGACTGACTAGCGGGGCGGCCGGCGGGTTGGACACGGCGAAGCAGCTTCACGCCCGCGCCGATGGGACCAACCTCCGTCAGCAGGCGTCGACCGACCTCGCGCTCGTCGGCGCCAAGGGCCTGGGTCAGCCGGTCGAGGACGATGGCGAGCAGGACGATCCCGATTCCGCCTACCGTCGCAAGACCCATGTCGAGACGGCCGATCCCTCGCAAGACCATCTGTCCGAGCCCGCCGACCGAGATCATGGAGGCGATCACAACCATCGACAAAGCTAGCATGAGGGTCTGGTTGACGCCCGCCATGATCGTCTTCAGCGCGAGCGGCAGCTGCACCTTGAAAAGCAGCTGTCGCGGCGAGGCCCCGAACGCGGTCGCCGCCTCGATGACGTCTTTCGGGACCTGGCGAATGCCGAGATTGGTCAGCCGGATCAAGGGGGGCAAGGCGAAGATGATGGTGACCACGACACCGGGCACGTTGCCGATGCCGAACAGCATGACGATCGGCACGAGGTAGACGAAGGCCGGTGTCGTCTGCATCGTGTCGAGAGCGGGGCGCATGGCCCGCTCAAGCCCGTCCCGCCGTGCCATGGCGATGCCGACCGGAAGTCCGATGGCGACGCAAAAGAAGACGGCGGTCAGCACGATGGCCAGGGTGATCATCGCCTCCTCGTAGGCACCGATGATGCCGATGACGAAGAGGGCCACCACCGCGCCGAAAGCGAGGCGCCGCCCCGCCGCCTGCCACGCGATCAGGCCGACGAGCAGCAGCATCAACATTTCCGGCGGCGCCAAGAGCAGCGTCTCCAGGAAGCCTAGCACCTGATCGATCGGCCAGCGGATGGCCTGAAAGACCGGGCGGAAATTGTCGACGAGCCAGTCGAGGCCCACCTCCACCCAGTCGTCGAGGGGTACCTGCAGGCGGTCGAACGGGTCGAGCAGGTCCTGCCAGCTCATGCCGCCTCCTCCGCTTGTGGTTCGACGTTGTCGAGTGCTTCGAGCAGCACGGCGCGCGAGATCGCCCCAACATAGATACCGTCGCCGTCGACGACGGGCAGCGGTGTCGGCGCCCGCGCGACATCAGTGAGCACCTCGTTGAGGGGCTGGTCGGCGTTCAACGGTGCCACATCGGGCAGTTGAGCAGCGACGAGCTTCTGGCCGGCCCGGCGCGCTTCGTGCAGCGAGTCGATCGTGACGACGCCGTGATAGCCCTGGCGCTTGTCAACGAGCACCGCGAACTCGCGGTCCTGCCGCCGCAGACGCTCGATGGCCGCATCGACACCCGCATCGGCGCGCTCGAACAGCGTCACCTGGAGCCGTTTGGCGATGTCGCCGACGGTCAGCACCTTGGAGACGTCCACGCCGGAGAAGAAGCTCCGGACGTACTCGTCCGCCGGCCTGGCCAGGATCTCGTCGGGGCTGCCGATCTGGACGATGCGACCGCCTTCCATGATCGCAATTCGGTCGCCGATCCGCATCGCCTCGTCGAGATCGTGGCTGATT
>CAYUKE010000255.1:0-4930 GCA_964445185.1 uncultured Geminicoccaceae bacterium | reverse complement strand
GGGCCGTGGTGGTCGGCAGGGGGTGGCTGTGGTCGGGTAAGGTTGGGCGGGACCCGCCACGACTGCACGCCCTGGCCGCCGCCTGCCGCTGTTGGCAGGACGACGTGGTCGCGCCGCTACGTCAAGCGCGTCGGGCTCTGCGCGCAGACGCGATTGCCGGGCCAGGCCTGCATCTGACCAATATCGACGTCGCCGCGCTGAAGGCCGACGTGCAAACCCTCGAGCTGCGGGCCGAGCGTTTGCAGCTTGAAGCGATCGCCGCCTGGACCCAATCCTGGCCGCTTGCGTCCGCCGCGGTGCCGCTCGCCAGCGTGCTGGCCGTGGTCGTGCCGTCGGTAACCGATGGTCGAGCCTGGCAGCCGCTCGCTGCAGCAGTCGGCGCGCGGGTGCGGGTGCGATGACCGCCGAGTTCGACGCGGGCTTCGCCGCCGACTTCGAGCGTCTCCTCCGCTGGCGCCGCGACGTTCGACGCTTCCGCCGGGACCCGTTCCCCGAAGCGCTCCTCGACGAGCTGCTCGATCTGGCCTGCCTGGCGCCGTCTGTCGGCAACAGCCAGCCGTGGCGCTTCGTGAGAGTCGACGACCCGGCCCGGCGCGCAGCCGTTCGGCGCAGCTTCGAGGCTTGCAACGCGAAGGCGCTGGAGGCGCAAGCCGGCGAACGGGCTGCGCTCTACGCGAGGTTGAAGCTTGCTGGCCTCGATGAAGCGCCGGTGCAGCTCGCCGTGTTCTGTGACAGCGGCGGCGGACAGGGTCACGGTCTGGGGATCGCGACCATGCCGGAGGCGCTCGTCCATTCCGTTGTGACTGCGGTGCACACGCTGTGGTTGGCGGCGCGTGTGCGCGGGCTAGGGGTGGGCTGGGTGTCGATCCTCGAGCCGGCCGTCGTTCGGCGCGCGCTCGACGTCCCCGACGCGTGGTCGCTGGTGGCTTACCTTTGCCTCGGCTGGCCGGTCGAGGAGCACCTCGATCCGGAACTCGAGCGTCACGGCTGGCAAAAGCGAACCGGCATTGGGCGGCAGATTACCCAGCGCTAGAGGGCGCCGGCCAACGCGAGCCGACAAGCTCAACTGTGCGTTGTTTGAATGTTTGGGTCAGTGATGCGTTGACACGTCCAGCGTCCGCCCAACCGGATCACTCGTTGAAGTTATCGTCTATTCCGTCAAATATGTTAAAAGAAAGTCCATATTGACACGAGCTTAATCAAAATCAAAACAGATTCGATATGTTCATTCTAGTGTCATTTTCTGTTTCTCCTAGCAAAATTTGTTACAATTTTCAACTCTTGATGTTATGAGTCTCTTGTTCTAACTAGGCCAAGGAACGTTTACCTGTTCGAAACGAGCTAAGTATGGCCAGGCGAGACGTGCGGGACTTTTTGCATTTTGCCGAGGCTCGGCTCGCCTTGTCGAATTCGCAATTGCTTCAAGACCTTTGGGTAGTATGGCAAATAGGCTTTCCTAGTGAGGGCTACTTTCTCGACGTAGGCGCCGGTGACGGTGTTTATCTCAGTAATAGCCTTTTGCTGGAGCGTTTCGGCTGGAATGGTTTACTCGTTGAGCCGAATCCTCGCTTTACTGCCAGCATTGAGACGCATCGGCAAAGTCGACACGCGCGCTACTGTATCTATCCGGAGCTGAATAGCGCGGTCCGGTTTCTTGACGTGCCGGGACTCGCGGAATTGTCGCGTGTGATCGACTACGTTCCCGAAGACTCGCACGAACGCGCCGGTCGCCGCGAGGACGCAGCGGAAATCGTCGTGCCCGGCATCACGGCAGCGCAGCTCATGCGGCAGTATGAGTGCCCTCCCGTGATCGACTATCTGTCGCTTGATATCGAGGGGGCCGAGCTGGTTTTCCTGGAAAGCGTCGACTGGACGGCGCATCGCTTCCGCACCATCACCGTCGAGCACAACTTTACCGCGCAGCGCGCTGAGATCGCGAACTTTCTTAGTGCGCGCGACTACGTTCGCGTGTTCGGCGAATTGACGGCGTGGGATGATTGGTATGTCGCCAAGGAGGTGCTCGATGACCCGGGCGCGACCGTCAGCGCGCAGCGCGCTCGGGTCGCGGCGGCCGACCCGTTCGATCGTCTCGATCGGCTCTACCGGGACCGTGGCGACGTGCGGGGCCGCGACCGCGTCGCGCGCTTGCGGCGGATCGCGGGTGTGGCGCCGGTATCTGGCCAGAACTGGCTGAAGCGTCGCCTCAGTCTGGGGAAACGTCTGCTGGCGCGGTGGACGGCGCGCGCGGACGACGCGGTTCTACGATGCGGCCCCTGAAGGCAGCCGAAGCGGCCTTAGCAACGCGTCGGCTCTGGCGCAGCGGCGCCGTCGCTCGGTTCGTTGTTCGAGGCTGTCCGCACCTGTATCGGCCGACGCCTACTCACGTTCGCCGGTGTCCGGCGTGATCTCCCGCCAACGCCGGACCAGGGCGTTGTCGAGGCCGAGGAGGTCCAGCCACCGGCCAACCTGATGGTCGACGAGGTCCTGCAGCGTCGCCGGTCGGGCATAGAACGCAGGCATGGGCGGCGCGACGATGGCGCCGATCTCCGCCGCTTGGACCAGATTGCGGAGATGGCCCAAATGCAGTGGGGTCTCGCGCGGTGCCAGGATCAGACGGCGAAGCTCCTTCAAAGCGACATCGGCGGCGCGGGTGAGCAAGCTGGTCGACAGGCCGTAAGCAATCTCGGCCAGCGTGCGCATGGAGCAGGGCGCGATGATCATGCCTTGCGTGCGGAACGAACCGGACGCCGGGCCGGCACCGACGTCGGCGTTGTCGTGGACGTGCTCGGCCAGGCCCTTGACCGCCCTGACGGTGACGTCCGTTTCATGGGCAATGGTCAGCGCCGCGGCCTTGGTTAGGATCAGATGCCGCTCAATGCCGAGGTCGCCCAGCGCCTCCAAGAGGCGGATCCCGTAGCTCACACCGCTAGCCCCCGAGAGGCCGACGATTACTCGCAATTCACCAGGCTTTCGCAGGTTGACAACAGTCCGGTATGGTCGAGGTCGACATAAGGCGGATGGTGCTAAAGTCCACGCCTTGCTAGCCTTCCATCCCTTATGGGTTTGGCAAGGAGGATCGGCGCGACATGTCGATGCAAGAACGCCTTCTAAGTCTGAAAGGCAAGCATGCGGCCCTCGACCAAGAACTGCTGCACGAGATGCAGCGACCTATGCCCAACCAGGTCCACTGTTCCCGGCTCAAGCGCGAGAAGCTCCATCTGAAGGATCAGATCCTCAGCCTGCAGGAAAGCGCGGCAGCGTACGACGGGTCCGACGCCGTCCACTGAGCAGCATCGTCTCGTTGCGAAGACGTCGAAGGGTCGGCCCCGGATGGAGCCGGCCCTTTCTCGTTGAGATGAACGGGACGGCCACGGATCGCTGGCGGACAGGCTCGATTTAAGTCCGTATGGAGGCATTCCACCTCTTTGATACATGCGCCTTAGAACATGCTGCGTGGGAGGCGGTGATCATGGCGAAGCAGGACGAACTGCATCAGCGGTCTCTGGAAGACCCCGAGGGCTTTTGGGGCGAGGCGGCGCAGGCGCTGCACTGGGACAAGCCCTGGGACCGCGTGCTGGACGACAGCCGCGCGCCTTTCTACCGATGGTTTCCCGGCGGCCAGCTCAACACCTGCTACAACTGCGTGGATCGCCACGTCGCTGCCGGTCGTGGTGCGCAGGCTGCGATTAACTACGACAGCCATGACACCGCCCAGAAGCGAACGAACACATACGCCGAGCTGCAGGATCTCACCGCGCGCTTTGCCGGCGTCCTCAAGAGCCTCGGCGTAGCGACCGGCGATCGGGTCATCATCTACATGCCGATGGTGCCGGAGGCGGCGATCGCGATGCTTGCCTGCGCCAGGCTCGGCGCGATCCACTCGGTAGTGTTCGGCGGGTTCGCCCCGAACGAGCTCGCCACCCGCATCGACGACGCGAAGCCGGTGGCCATCGTCAGCGCCAGCTGTGGCATCGAGCCGGGCCGCGTCGTCGCATACAAGCCGCTCCTCGATCAGGCCATCGAGACAGCGGAGCATAAGGTTTCGGCCTGTGTCATGCTGCAACGGCCGCAGGCCGAGGCGCCGCTGACCGCCGGCCGCGATGTCGACTGGGACGAGGCGATGGCCACGAGCGAGCCGGTCGCCTGTGTTCCGGTCGACGCAACAGCGCCCCTCTACATCCTCTACACGTCGGGCACGACCGGCCAGCCGAAGGGCGTCGTTCGTGACAATGGCGGCCATGCGACGGCGCTCTTGTGGAGCATGACCAACCTCTACGATGTCCAGCCCGGCGAGGTCTATTGGGCCGCGTCCGACGTCGGCTGGGTCGTCGGTCACAGCTACATCGTCTACGCGCCGCTCCTCAACGGCAACACCACGGTGATCTACGAGGGCAAGCCCGTCGGCACGCCCGATCCCGGCGCCTTTTGGCGGGTGATCAGTGAGCACAAGGTGGTGACGATGTTCACCGCGCCGACGGCCTTCCGTGCAATCCGCAAGGAGGACCCGGACGGCGCGCACATCAAGCGCTATGACCTCTCACACTACCGCGCGCTGTTCCTCGCCGGCGAGCGCTGCGATCCGGACACGCTGATGTGGGCGGAGACGCAGCTCCAGGTGCCGGTGATTGACCACTGGTGGCAGACCGAGACTGGCTGGGCCATCGCCGCCAACTGCCTCGGTCTTGGCAAGCTCCCAATCAAGGCGGGCTCGCCGACCAAGCCGGTGCCTGGCTATGACGTTCAGATCCTCGACGAGGAAGGCCACCAGATGCCGGACGGCCAGATCGGCGCGATCTGCGTCAAGCTGCCTCTGCCGCCCTCCTGCCTGCCGACGCTGTGGCAGAACGAGGCCCGCTACGAGCAGTCTTACCTGAAGCGCTATCCCGGCTATTACTTGAGCGGCGACGCCGGCTACAAAGACGACGACGGC
>CAYUKE010000254.1:0-4945 GCA_964445185.1 uncultured Geminicoccaceae bacterium | reverse complement strand
GCCGTTCCGCGAGGCCATCGCGGCCCGGCTGGCACCGCTGCGCGATTTCCTCCTGCTCTTCTTCTTCATCGCGCTTGGCGCGGCGCTCGACCTGTCCGTGCTCGGCGCCAGCGTGCCCGCGGCGTTGCTCCTCTCAGCCTTCGTCCTCATCGGCAATCCGTTGATCGTCCTCGCGATCTTGGGGGCGATGGGCTACCGCAAGCGAACGGGCTTCCTCGCCGGGCTGACCGTCGCGCAGATCAGCGAGTTCTCACTCATCTTCATGGCCATGGCCGTGTCGATAGGGCATGTGAACGCCGAGGCTCTGGGGCTGGTGACCCTCGTCGGCCTGATCACGATCGCTGCATCAACCTACATGATCACGTACTCGCACCAGCTCTACGAGCTGTGCGAGCCTTGGCTCGGTGTCTTCGAACGTGCCGTCCCCGCACGCGAGGACGAGGGGCTGGACGCGGTCGGGCCACGCCATGACACCGTCGTCTTCGGCCTCGGCCGATACGGCATGTCGATAGCGCAGGAGTTGCGTCGTGCGGGACTATCGGTGCTCGGCGTCGACTTCAACCCGCTTGCCGTTCGCTATGCGCGAGAGCAGGGCTTCGAGGTTGTCTACGGCGACGCCACCGACCCCGAGTTCATCGCGCACCTGCCGTTCACCGGCGTCCGCTGGGTGATTTCCGCCGTGCCCGACCACGACACAGGCATCACCCACGACGATGCGCGTCGGGCCCTGATCCACGCCCTGCGGGAGCTCGGCTACGACGGTCGCATTGCCGTCGCTGCCCATCGCCGCGAGGCGGCCGACAGCCTTGCCGCCGCCGGCGCGGACCTGGTCTTGCTCCCTTTCCGCGATGCAGCGGCGCACGCAGCGTCCCTGGTCCTCGACGGCGGCGCACCCGAACCTCTCGATGTCGGTGATCCCGAGGGGCAGCGCGCCTTCTCCGGCTGACGCCGAAGGTCGAGCTCAAGCCTCGAGCGCCGCCGCTACCTCGGCGCCGAGCGTTTCGATAGCAGCGGTGAGCGCCGGGTCGCCGGCAGTGAGCGCTTGGCGCTGGGCGGCGTCCAGCCTTTCGTCGGCAAGGTCCGGACGGTCCAGGACCCAGGCGTTGCGCGCCGCCCGAAGATAGAGATCGGCAGCGTCGCCGGCATCACCCAAGGCGGCCGCGGCGCCGCCGGCGAGCGCCAGGGCCTCACCGACGGCGTCGAGCTGGTCGAGCCGACGCCGCGAAGCCGCCACGTCCAGGAACTGCTCACGCGCCGCGGCGTACTCGCCCAACAGCAGGAGCCGGCGCGCCTCGAGCTCGCGACGGTCGGCTGCCAAGGACGGCGGCTCGGCAACCGGCAGGCCCGAGATCACGCGGGAGAGCCCGTCGCGATCGCCGCGTTCGGCGGCAATGCGCCCGCGCAGAAAGGCGACCCGCTCGGCGACCCCAGGCGCGGTGCCGTCGAGACGGGCGAGTGTCGCCTCGGCGGCATCGAGACGACCCAGCTTCAGCTCGGCCGCCGCCGCGGTAAGCAGCAGGAGCGATGGCGGCGGACGGCCTCGCCGGAGCAGCTCGGCCTCCACGTCGACGGCCGCCGCCAGCGCCGCTCGCGCGTCACCCGCCCGCAGGAGCGCCAGCGCCCGTTCCGCGCCCGCGGCTTCCAACAGCGCCGGATCATCCAGTCGCCAAGCCGCTTCCAACGCATCGGCATAAGCATCTGCCGCCTGCGCGTAGCGGTGCCTCGCAAAGTCTCCGCGGGCAAGCCGCAACGTCGTTTCGGCCTCTTGCATCCCGGGCGGTGACGGCGGCGGCCCGCCACAGCCGACGAGAACCAGCGCAAGCAGGACGACGAGCCGCGTCACGGCCGCACGTCCGTCGGCGATGGCCCGGCACCGACGGCACCCGCACCACCCCCACCGATGAGCCAGCTGCGACGCAGCACCTCCAGGAGATCCTCGAGTTGCGCCAGGCTGCGCTCGGTCCGCCGCAGCACCTGCGGCAGCTCGGCAACCGCCTCGCCCGCGTCGCCGGCGGCCGCCTGGAAGGTCGGCACCGCCTCGGCGCTGGCGGCGAGCAGGTCGTTCACGGAGCGCAACGACGTTTCGAGCGTGGCAAGCAATTCCGGCAGTGTCTCAGTGCCGGTCGCGACGTTGTCGGTAATCGCGACAAAGCTGTCGCCGGCCTGACCCAAGTCGGCGAGCAATGGTGCTAGAGCTTCCACCTGCTCATTCAGCAGCAGGACCGAGTTCTCAAGACCGCGAACGAGACTGTCGTCCGTTAGGAACCGCCCGAGCGTACCTTCGCCTGCCGCGATGTCGGCGGTAACAGCGTTGGCGCGTGCGAGCATTTGCCGGACATCGCTTTCTGCTGCGAGCAGTGACGAGACCAGATCGCCGGCGAGCTGGATCGTGCCGGTCGCCTCCTCGATCACCGCGACGATCATCTCCGTCGGAACCTCCGCCTGCGCTCTGAGAACGGGGAAGTCCCAGTCGAGCTCGTCGCCGCGACCGCGGCTGATGTCGAGAAAGGCAGCACCGGCGACGACGAACTGCCGACGGACCAGCACCGCGCTGTCCCTGCGAATGAAAGGCCGCGCCTCGTCATTGATCTCGGTGATCGCGAAGAAATCGCCTTCGGGCGGAATGACGACGTCGACAACCTCGCCGATCGGCGAACCGAACAGTTGGACCTGAGACCCGGGACCAAGGCCGCCGAGCCCACCCTCCGGCAGCAGCACGCGGAGGGTCGAGGTACGCTGGAAGAACGGTTCGAGCAGACCCGCCTGAAGCACAGACACGACGAACACGACCAGACCGGCCAACAGGAACAACCCCGCGCTACCGCGCGCTCGACCGAGACGCACACCGCGGCCGCTCACAGTCCCGCGCCCTCCAGGACGCGACCGCGCAGGCGCCAGCGCCGGGTTGCCGGAATGACGTCTTGGCTGAGCAGCGGATCGTTGCTCAGGCACCAGACCACCGCACCGCCACGTTCGCGCACGCGACGCATCTCATCGATCAGCGGCGGTACGAGCTCGCGCCACCACGGCTGGTTGCGGCTCTCGACGACGACCAGGGCTGGCTGCCCAAGAAAGGCACGAACGCACGTCGCGCGCAAGCGGTCCAAGCCGGCGTCGGATGACGCCGCGCCGGCGGGCAATCCGGGCAGGCCGAAACGCGTTGCCAAGATGCGCCCAGCCTCCACCAGCGTCGCGTCGGACACGCCGCTGTGATGCCGGCGGCACAGTAGGATGTTCTGTGCCATGTTCGCGTAGGGCAAGAAGCCTCCGCGGCGGGAGACTAGCCCGGCACGACCACGCAACGCCTCGCAAAAGTAGTCCGGTAACGTTCGCCAGTCGTAGCCGAGGAAGCGGACGACACCGGCGAGCGGAGGAACGAGGCCGAGAGCCGCATCGATCAACCCGCTCTCCTCGCCCGCCGTTGTCATCTCCACGACCCAGAGATCGCCAGCTCGTACCACCGCGTCGACGTCGACGTGATCGAGACCCGCCGCGTCGACCGCGATGCTCGCTTGGTCGAAGGCCAAGATCTCGTCGCTCTCGGCCGCCAACTCAATCATGAAACCAAACTTCCCAGGACCGAGACAACAAAAACGAGAATAAAGGCACGAAAGAAGCCGCGTGGCAGCAAGGCCGTCGCCGTCGCTTGCCGATCATCGGCCAACGCCGTGACCGTTGTAACCGTTGCGATCATCGTACCGATAATGAGGGACTTGAGCGGCAAAACGAACACGCCGATCTCGCCGATGACGCGAAACGTGAAGCGGAAAGTCGCGAAGTAGCTGTCGAAGGTAACGCCGAGAAACGAGGCACCGAAATGACCGATCGTGACGCTTAGCGCCACGAAGCCCACGGCGTGCACGAATGTGCAACTGGCGAGCGCGAGCGCGCGGGGCACGGCGAAGAAGACCACAGGATCCACGCCCTGGGCCTGCAGCGCGCGAACCGTGCCGTCAGCGCGCATCTCGCCAAGTTCCGAGAGGTTCACCAGGCCGACACAGCCGAGCATGACGATACCGACGACAACCGGTGTCACCTCGCGGATCAGGAGTGTCACCAAAACATCAAGGACGACGTCGCGCTGGCCCGTGATCTCCAGCCAGTAAAGGCCCTGACCCAGCAGACCAAGGCCGACGAGCGTGGCAGCAACCGCCATCGGCCAGAGCGAAAGCGGCCCGCCGATCCAGACGAAGCGCCAAAACTCGTCACTGACAGGACGCCGCCACGTCGCTGGTTGCGGTGCCAACCATACCGTGGAAACGACCAGGGCCAGGCTCATGACCAGCCAGGAACCGGCCGTCTGCCGCCACAGCCACCGCCCCGGCGCCAGCAGGGCGGTCGTCACTACAACCGACCCGTCAGCAGGTATGTTTCCATCTCGCCAACCTCGTCGACGAAGTAGGTGCCACGACGGCGTAGGAGGTAATCGCGCGCTAGTCGTTCGTAAGCGGTCTCGGTCACCTGGATCGCGGTCGGCGGCGCAGTTTCCGCCATCCGCGCGGCGAGCCGCGTCGCCTCGCCCCAGAGATTGAAGTTGGCGGTCCCGACGCCGACACAGGCGCCGAACGCCGAGCCGACGTCGAGGCCGACGAGGCATACGTTCAGGTCTTGGCGGAAGCCGCCGGCCTATGCGTGGGCGTGTATGCGGTACGTCAGGGGCTACGCCAGGCAACCGTTGAGGGCCTGCGCAAGGCCTTCTCGCTGGTCTCGCGTCCGGCGCTGGCGGCGGCCGGACAGCCTGCCGGTCTGCGCCGGCTATTTGCCCTGAACGGCAATCTGCTGGTGCGAACGTTGGCGCTGCAGGTGACTTTCCTGGTGTTCACCGGGTCCGGCGCACGCCTCGGTGAGATCACCCTGGCCGCCAACGCCATCCTGCTCACCTACCAATACGCCGTATCTTACGCGCTGGATGGGTTCGCCCATGCCGCTGAAGCGTTGGTGGGTA
>CAYUKE010000253.1:0-4947 GCA_964445185.1 uncultured Geminicoccaceae bacterium | reverse complement strand
AAGGTCGGCTCGACTGCGTCGCTGGCGACGGCAGTGCGAAGCCGCACCGCGATCAAGCCGGCTTGATGGTCCGCGCAGAGACGTTCCAAGATGAACGAGAGCGGCACGACGGCGTCGTCGACCGCCGCGCGGGCCGGCGCATCGTCAGCGAACCGCGCCAATATGTCGCGGCACCGACCGACCTGTTGTTCGAGCAGACGCGCGTCCGCCGCGAGTTGCGGATCGTCTCCGGCACCCCGAACGATATCCTTGGCGAGGAGGCCAATCGTCGACAGCGGCGAGCCGAGATCATGCGCCACGGCGGTGGCAATCCCGTCGAGGTGGGACAGCCGCTGCTCGCGCTCGAGCGCAAGCTGCGTCGCCGCCAAAGCCCGGCCCATGCGCCGGCCCTCCTCGGCGATCCGCCACGCGTAACAGGCAATCATCAAGGTGCCCGCGCTTAACGCTGCCCAGGTGCCGACCGTCAACAACGGCGGCAAGCGGAAGGCCGGATCGGCCCAGAGCACCGGCGCATCCGCGAGCGCAAGGAGGGACGCCACCATCACGACGGCGCCGCACACGCTCGCCCACCAAGCGACGCTCAACGTCGTCGCCGCGAGAATCGCCGGGAATAGGAGAAACAGCGCGAACGGGTTGCTCAACGCACCGGTGAGCGCGAGCATCGCGCCGATCTGGGACGCGTCGAGCAGCAGGATGCTGCCTAGCTGTGCCTCGTCCAGGCGGTGTGGCGGGGTCAGTTGCCGCATCGCCCAAAGCGTCGTCACGGCGCCGACGCCGATGAGCGCCAGCAGCGGCAAAAGCGGCACATCGAGGCCGAACACGAACGCGGCGACCAACACCGCGGTGAGCTGTCCGACCACTTGCGTCCAGCGCAGCACGGCAAACGTCCGCGGACTCAGCCCGAGCGCCGTCGGGATCCGCCCCGCCGCAACGCTCGCGCGCCGTCGGAGACCGACCCGGCCACTGGGCAATGCGGTGACGCTAGTCGCCATGCTACTCCCATGCCGCGGGCGGTGAACGAAGCGCGGTCCATGGCCGAACCGTGTCAGCCGGGGACCCGGATCCCCGTGAGCTGCACCCCGTAGCCACCCTCACCACGTTGCACGCTCCGTCTATAACTAAAGTATATTGAACTGTCGTTTAATGTGTCCAGCCCGAGATCGTCGAGCCGGCCAACGCCGAATTCAGCCAAAATCGCACCGACGAGCGCCGGCAGGTCGAAGTTCCAGCGCGCCGGCTTGGCGGTGGACGTGAACAAATGTTCTGCCGAAGGTCGCTGCGCGAGCACCGCATCGCGAAACGGCGGATCCACCTCATAGCTCGACTGACGGATCGCCGGCCCGATTGCCGCGATCGTTCGCGCTGGCGACGCACCGCGCTCCACCATCCGCTCGAGACTTCCTTCGACGACACCCGCCACGGCGCCGCGCCATCCCGCGTGCACGGCGGCGACGACGCCAGCCATGGGGTCTGCCAGCAGCAACGGCACGCAGTCGGCGCTGGTCACCGCGAGCAAGAGGCCCGGCGTGGCGCTCACCAGCGCGTCGGCCTCGCGCATGCCCTGCTCCGGCGCCTCGACAACCAGCGCGGTCGTTCCGTGGACCTGTTTCGCGGTTGTGAGCGCCTGTGGCGCGCAGCCGAGCGCCTCGGCGAAGAGCGCGCGGTTCGCCCGCACCGCCGCCGGATCGTCGTCCGTTGAAAGGCCGGCATTGCCTCGCGCGTAGATGCCCTCGCTGACGCCAAGCGTCCGATCACCGAAGCCGTGGACGACGCGGGCCTCGGCCAGGAGCGCGCTCGTCCTCACGCCGCGGCGGCTGCAGTGAAGCCGGCAGGCATGCGAGCGTCGCGGGGCACCACGGCCAAGACCTTGAAGAGCTCGCCCATCGCCGTCGGATCGAGCAGCCGGCGAACACCCGCCAGCAGGGCGGACCGCCCGGCGCCTTCCTCGATCCGGCTCGCCAGCCGCATCGCGCGCATCTCGATGCCGAGCGCACGCAGGAACGTCGCCTGCGGCACGGGTCCGAACACCGCCGCCCCCGCGGCGACAGCCGCCTCCACAAGGGGCGCGAAGCTCACCGCCGTCGTCAGGTCCGCCTCGCCCAGGTGCTCCAAGACGTCGACCGGCCGATGCTGCCGCACAGCCTGCAGCGTGTCCCGCGCGGCCGGCACCGTCGCGCCATAGTCGATGAACAGCGCGGCACCGCCGTGCGCCCCGATGCGGCCGGCCACCTCCGCAACGATCGCCGCGCGCGTCGGCGCCTCCTCGCAGACCGCGCCCTCCTGCACCTCGCCAAAGCGCCGCTCCGCCGCTGCTGCCAACGCCATGGGCGCGGCGCGCTCGGCCCAGCCCAGGCCGCCGTCCACGTCGCGTATGAGGCAACGCTCGGTCCAACCCGCCCCGCGCCGCACGAGCTGATGAACCGGCAGCGCGTCGAGGAACTCGTTGGCGACCAGGAACAGTGGCGCGTCTGGGAGCGATGCCACCGTCGCGTGAAACGTCGGGCTGGCATCGCCGATCGCGGAGCGCTGCAGCGCCCGGAGCGGCGCACTGCGCTCGACGAGATGCACCTCGGCGGCGTGTTGAAATCCGGGAACGACGGCGGCCGCGCGCCACAAATCCGCCATGAGCGTCCCGCGTCCCGGCCCCAGCTCGGCGAGCACACACGGCCGAGGCGCGCCCGCCGCCGACCAGCAATCGGCCAGCCAAAGGCCGACGAGCTCACCGAAGCACTGGGAGATTTCGGGCGCCGTGACGAAGTCGCCCGCGGCACCGATCACCTGCGGTCGGTCGTAGTGCGTCGCCGCCTGCTCCAGCAGTTCGGCAACACTGAGGCCTCCGGGTCGGGCGAGCGCCCGCTGGAGCCCCACGTCAGACGGCATCGGCCGCCGTGGCTCTGCGGGTGCGCGCGACCAGCCACAGCCCGAGCACGATCATTGGCAGACTCAACAGCTGGCCCATGGTGAACACGCCGAGGAACAGGCCCAGCGCGGGGTCGAACTGGCGGACGAACTCGACGAGGAACCGGCCCGTGCCGTAGCCCAGGAGAAAGACCCCGACGAGGCGTCCGCGCGTCGCCGGATCGTAGGTGCCGCGAGCGAGCCACACCATGATCGCGAAGAGCAGGAGCCCCTCGAGCGCCGCTTCGTAGAGCTGACTCGGATGTCGCGGCTCGGGACCCGCGCCCGGAAAGACCATGCCCCAGGGGAGCTCGGTCGGCCGCCCCCAGAGCTCGCCGTTGATGAAGTTGGCGATCCGCCCGAAGAAGATGCCGATCGGGGCCACGACCGCTGCGGCATCACCCAGCTCGAGCGGCGCCACTTTGTGCTGGCGCGCCGTGTAGAGGCAGGCAAGGACGACGCCCAACAGGCCGCCATGAAACGACATGCCCCCTTGCCAGATCTTGAGCGCGTCGAGCGGATGATCGAGGTAGTAGCCGGGATTGTAGAAGATGACGAAGCCTAGCCTACCGCCGATCACCACGCCGAGCGTGGCGTAGAACAGCAGATCGTCGATCGCTTCGGGGGTGACGCGCCAGCCGGGCCGCCGGACGAGCCGCCGTGCGGCGAGCCAACCCAAGAGCAGGCCCGCGATATAGGCGAGGGCGTACCAGCGGATCGCCAACGGCCCCAACTGCAAGGCGACCGGATCGATGACGGGGAACGGCAGGGCCAGCACGCAGCAACCACCTCGGTGCCGAAGACGCCCGACGCTTAAGCGCTCGCGCCGCCGCTCGCAAGACGGTGGCGGTTGTCGGTCCGCACGTCGTCGCCATATACGCAGTCGGCCGATGGAGAACGTCAGATGCAGTCTCGCAACCCCCTTCTCGACGACCTCGCACGCGTGGCGAGCGGCGCCATGACCACGTTCGGCGGCGTCCGCGAGGAGGTCGAAAATCGCGTGCGCGAACGCATGGAGCGATTTGCCGCCGATCTCGAGCTCGTTACGCGTGAGGATTACGAGGCCGTTCGCGCCATGGCCCAGAAGGCGCGCGAGGAGCAGGAGGTGCTCCTGGAGCGTATGGCCCAGCTCGAAAGCCGTGTCGCCGCGCTCGAAGAAGCAGGCGCCAAGAGCACGACGAGAAAGCGCAGCACCGGCAAGTCGGCGGCGGAGGACGACCAAGGCTGAGCAGGCCACCTGCTTGCGCCGGGGTCCGCCCGCTGGCAGAATCGGTTAAGCGGTCACTGTTGCCGCCAGCCGTGCCGAGGAGTGCATGCCCTCACTACCGCTCGAACTCGCCGAGGAGGCGACCAATCCGGTCGACGTGGTCGAGCAGATCGCCATCGCCAACGACTGGGACTATCAGCGCCAAAGCGAGGATGAACTCGCCGCGATCCTGGCCGGCCAGTGGTGCAACTACCGGATCTGGTTCAATTGGCACGTCGAGATGGGCGTGCTGCACGTCGCGTGTGCGCTCGACGTCAAGGTTCCGGCAGCAAAGCGCAACGGCCTCTACCAGCTCTTGGCGCTCGCCAACGAGAAGTTGTGGCTCGGGCACTTCGATCTCTGGTCCGAAGAGAAATTGCCGGTGTTTCGGCACGCGGTATTGGTGCGCGACGGCCAGGCGCTGGGCCTCGAACTTCTGGAGGACCTGACCGAGATCGCGCTCGGCGAATGCGAGCGGTTCTTCCCGGCGTTCCAGTTTCACCTCTGGGGCGGCAAGGCACCGTTGGACGCGCTCACGGCAGCGCTTCTGGAGACCGAAGGCGAGGCATGAGCGGCCTCGCTGGTCCCGTCTGGCTCATCGGTTGCGGCAAGATGGGGGGCGCGCTCGCCGCGGGCTGGCTCAAGGCGGGCCTCGCACCCGAAGCGCTCAGCATTGTCGAGCCGGATGCCGCGACCCGCGCGTCCTGGAGCGCGCTCGGGGGCCAGACGGTCGCCGCGGCAACGGAGCTTCGCGCCGCGCCGACGCCCGCCGCGGTCGTCCTCGCCGTGAAGCCCCAGATGAT
>CAYUKE010000252.1:0-5006 GCA_964445185.1 uncultured Geminicoccaceae bacterium | reverse complement strand
CGACGAGATCTACGACGCGATCTTCGTCAGGCCGGCCCGGGCGGCCGGCGCGTTCTTGTGGCGGCGGGTCGACAGCGGCGTCATCGACGACCTTGGCCCCAACGGCGTTGCTGCCTCAACGCTCGCCGGCACCAAGCGGATCGTTCGGCTCGAGACGGGCTACATCTACCACTATGCCTTCGCGATGCTGATTGGGGTGGCGGCGCTCGTCACCTGGTACCTCTTCCTCGTGCAGGGCTGAAACGATGAGTGATTGGCCGCTACTGTCGCTCGTCATCTTCCTGCCGCTCGTCGGCGTCGTCTTCATCCTGGCGATCCGTGCCGACGACGAGGCCGTTGCCGCCCAGAACGCGAAGGCCGTCGCCTTGTGGACGGCGTCAATCACGTTCCTCCTGAGCTTGTTGGTCTGGGCGCGGTTTGATCCGAGCCAAGCCGGGTTCCAACTCGTTGAGCGCGCGCCATGGCTCACCGGCCTCGGTGTGCACTATCACGTCGGCGTCGACGGCATCTCACTCTGGTTCATCCTTCTCAGTACCCTCCTCACCGTCGTCGTGATCCTCGGTTCGTGGCATTCGGTGCAGACCCGCGTCAAAGAGTACATGATCGCCTTTCTGGTCATGGATACCTTGATGGTCGGCGTCTTCTCCGCACTCGACGTCGTTCTCTTCTACATTTTCTTCGAAGGCATCTTGATCCCGATGTTTTTGATCATCGGGATCTGGGGCGGCGCTAACCGGATTTACGCGGCGTTCAAGTTTTTTTTGTATACGCTCGCTGGCTCGGTGCTGTTCCTAGTCGCGATCATTTACATGTACCTGGTCGCCGGGACCACGGATCTACCGACACTGATGCGCACGTCCTTCGACGAGACGGCGCAATGGTGGCTGTTCCTTGCCTTGTTTGCCTCGTTTGCGATCAAGGTGCCGATGTGGCCGTTCCACACGTGGCTCCCCGACGCCCATGTCGAGGCGCCGACTGCGGGCTCCGTGCTGCTGGCAGGCGTCTTGCTCAAGCTGGGCGGCTACGGCTTCCTGCGCTTTTCGCTGCCCATGCTGCCCGACGCGTCGCTCGACTTCGCGCCGTTGATCTACGCGCTATCGGTCGTGGCGATCGTGTACACCTCACTCGTCGCCCTGATGCAGGACGACATGAAGAAGCTGATCGCCTATTCGTCCGTCGCGCATATGGGCATCGTCACCATAGGCCTCTTCACCTTCAACCCGCAGGGCCTGCAGGGCGGCATTATCCAGATGCTCAGCCACGGCATCGTTTCCGGCGCGCTGTTCATGTGCGTCGGCGTCATCTACGACCGCATCCACAGCCGTGAGATCAGGCGCTATGGCGGGCTCGCCGAGCGTATGCCGGCTTATGCCTTCACCTTCATGCTCTTCACGATGGCGTCCGTCGGACTGCCAGGCACGAGCGGGTTCGTCGGCGAGGTTCTGGTCATCGTCGGCGTCTTCCAGGAGCACCAGTGGGTGGCGTTCTTCGCCGCCACGGGGCTCATCCTCGGTGCCTGCTACATGCTCTGGCTCTATCGTCGCGTCATCTTCGGCGCGCTGGTCCGCGAGGATCTGATGTCGATCCGGGATATGCGCGCCACCGAGATCGCCGCCTTCGCCCCGCT
The DNA here is from genome assembly GCA_964445185.1 of uncultured Geminicoccaceae bacterium. Lineage (GTDB taxonomy): Bacteria > Pseudomonadota > Alphaproteobacteria > Geminicoccales > Geminicoccaceae > JAAAPF01. The sequence continues at coordinate 3,379 of CAYUKE010000252.1, read as the reverse complement.
CGTGGTGCTGACGTTGCTGATGGGTATCTACCCCTCGCTGTTCCTCGATCCGATGGCGGCGAGCGTCGACGATCTTCTTCGGCACCTCGAAGCCAGCACCACGCTGGCCGCGGATCGCCCGTAGCCCCGGAAGCAGGCCCTATGTCCACGAGCTACATCGTCGCCGTCCTGCCCGAGCTCTTCCTGCTGACCGCGGGCCTGGCGCTGCTCCTTGTCGGCGCCTTCAGGGAAGGCGAGGCCGGTGCCCGGCTGACGACGCTGCTTGCGATCGGCGCGCTCGCCGTAGCGCTGCTCCTCGTCGTCATCGGTTCCGACCAGCCGGCCACGGCCTTTCGCGACAACTTCATCGCCGATGGCTTCGCGCGGTTTATGAAAGCCGTCGTTCTGCTCGGCGCGGTCGCAACGCTCGCGGTTGCCCAGCCTTGGCTTCGCCGCAGCGCGATCCAACGCTTCGAGTATGCCGTGCTCGTCGTCTTCGCGACCGCCGGCATGCTCCTACTGTTGTCGGCGAACAGCTTCCTCGCGCTCTACGTCGCCCTCGAGCTGATGAGCTTGCCGCTTTACGTGCTGGCGGCGTTCCAGCGTGACACGCTGCGCTCGACCGAGGCGGGCCTCAAGTACTTCGTCCTCGGCGCGCTCGCGTCCGGCATGCTGCTCTACGGCGTGTCGCTCGTCTACGGCTTCACCGGCACCATCGCATTCGACCGACTAGCCGCCCTCTACGTCGATGGCGGCGCCGATTTGCCGGTCGGCGCGTTGGTCGGTCTGGTGTTCATCGCCGCCGGACTGGCCTTCAAGCTCGGTGCCGTGCCGTTCCACATGTGGACGCCGGACGTCTACGAAGGTGCGCCGACGCCGGTCACCGCCTTCTTCGCGGCGGCGCCGAAGATCGCGGCAATGGGCCTGACCGTGCGGGTCTTCGCCGAGCCCTTCGGTGCGTTCGTGGCCGAGTGGCAGCAGATCGTGATCGCGGTCGCCGTCGGCTCGATGGTCCTCGGCGCGTTCGGCGCCATCGGCCAGAGCAACATCAAGCGACTCCTTGCCTACTCGGGCATCGGCCATGTCGGCTACGCCCTCGTCGGCCTTGCCGCAGGCACCGAGCGCGGCGTCTACGGCGTCCTGGTCTATATGACGCTCTATCTGTTCATGACCGTCGGCACCTTCGCGGTCGTGATCGCCATGCGGCGGCGCGGCCAGAGCCTCGAGGCGATCGACGACTTCGCCGGCCTCGGCAAGGACCGGCCTTTGCTGGCGCTCGCGACCGCGATCTTCATGTTCTCGCTCGCCGGTATTCCGCCGCTCGCCGGATTCTTCGGCAAGCTCTACGTCTTCATGGCGGCGGTCGACGCCGGCTTGGTCTGGCTCGCGGTCCTGGGTGTGCTGACCAGTGTCGTCGGCGCCTATTACTATCTACGCATCATCAAGCTGATGTACTTCGACACGGCGCCCGAGAGCATCGATCGCGAGCTCGATCCGGAGCTGCGCGGCGTCATTGCGGTAAGCGCCGTGGTCACGGCCCTCTTCATCGTCGTGCCCGGCCCACTGCTCGGCAGTGCCGCAAGCGCGGCGAGCGCGCTCTTCCCCTGATCGCGTCGCCGCCTTCAGCTGCCGGATCCTGGCCCGGCGAGGTCGCCGGTTACGCGATCGAGCACCACGAAGAAGTTGTCTCGACGCAAGCGATCGCGCGCGACCGGCTGGCCCCGGACGTTGAACGGCTTGCCGTGGTCGCCGACGTCCAAACGGGCGGCGTAGGCAGGCGCGGCCGCGGCTGGGACTCACCCAAAGGCAATCTCTACGCCTCGATCGTCATCCGGCGGCGCTTCGCCCCGGCGCTGGCCCCCGCCTATTCCCTGGTCACGGCCGTCGCGGTGGCCGAAGGTGTCGAGTCCGTCGTGGGCGCGCGCGCCGCGGTGACGCTGAAATGGCCCAACGACGTGCTTCTCGCCGACCGCAAGCTCGTAGGCCTGCTGCTCGAGGCGGACGGCGAGCACCTTATCGTCGGCATGGGGATCAACGTCAGCTTCGCGCCGGTGCCGGAAGCCGCGTCGCTCGCCGCGCTCGGTCTGGCACCGAGCCTGCCGGCGCTGCTCGGCAGCATTCTGGCGAGGCTTGACGACGGCGCCCGCGACCTCGAAGAGGACCGCTTGGAGACTTGGCGTCAGGGTTGGCTGGCGCGGGCAGCTTGGCTCGGCCAGCCGATCAGGGTGCACCTGGAGGGCGGCATCGTCGCCGGGGTGCACCGCGGCATCGACCCGACGGGCGCGCTCCGCCTGGAGACCGACGGAGAGGTGCGCGTGATCCTCGCAGGCGACGTCGAGCGCATGCGCCTGGAGGGCAAGGACTGATGCTGCTCGCGGTCGATGTCGGCAACACCAACACCGTCTTCGCCCTCTACGTGGACGGGCAGCCGCTCGCGAGCTGGCGCCTTGCCACGGTCCGGCAGCGGACCTCCGACGAATATGCGCTCGCGCTTGTCCAACTCATCGAGATGGCTGGCTTCGACTATCGCCAGATCGACGAGGCGATCGTCTCCTCGGTGGTGCCGGAGTCGAACATCGCACTGCGCTGGATGTGCCGCGATCGCCTGCATTGCCCCGTCGCCTTCGTGACCGAGGAGATCGAGGTCCCGCTCAAGGTGGCGCTCGCTAATCCGCGTGAGGTCGGGGCGGACCGCGTCGTCAACGCCTACGCCGCGCATCGCCACTATGGCGGCGATCTGATCGTGATCGACTTCGGCACGGCGACGACCTTCGATGTCGTCGACGCCGAGGCAACCTATCTGGGCGGTGTCATCGCGCCGGGAATCAACCTCTCGTTGGAAGCGTTGAACCGCGCCGCCGCCAAGCTGCCGCGCATCGGCGTGGAGAAGCCGCAGGCGGTGATCGGCGACAGCACGGTCGCGGCGATGCAGTCGGGCGTGTTTTGGGGCTATATCGGCTTGATCGAGGGCTTGGTCGCGCGGATCAGGGGCGAGTTCGGCAAGCCGATGCGGACGCTTGGCACCGGCGGGCTGGCGCCGTTGTTCGCCAACGCCACCGACGCGATCGAGACCGTTGACCGCAACCTGACGATGACCGGGCTCGTCGACCTGTTTACCCTGGAACGAGCTCGCAAGGAGATGACCGGATGACCGACGTGCCGCTCTACTTCGCGCCGCTGGGCGGCGCCGGCGAGATCGGCATGAACGTCAACCTCTATGGCGCCGCCGGCCGCTGGATGATGGTCGACCTCGGCATCACCTTCGCCGACGAGCGCCTCCCCGGCGTCGAGATCATCCTGCCGGACATCAGCTTCGCGGTGAACGAGCGCGACAAGCTCGACGGCCTCGTGCTGACCCACGCGCACGAAGACCATTTGGGCGCGGTCCCCTATCTCTGGC
>CAYUKE010000251.1:0-5010 GCA_964445185.1 uncultured Geminicoccaceae bacterium | reverse complement strand
AATGGTAAGCCAGCTCAAGTCGCAGGGCGCCTGCGACCGCCTCCAGGAGGTCATGGAGGAGGTGCCCCGGGTGCGCGCCGATTGCGGCTACCCGCCGCTGGTGACGCCTTCAAGCCAGATCGTCGGCACCCAGGCGGTCTTCAACGTGCTTATGGGCAAGTACAAGGCGCTCACGAGCGAGTTCGCTGACCTCATGCTTGGTTACTATGGCAGCACCCTCGGCGAGAAAGACGCCGAAGTGCTCAAGGTCGCCGAGGAGCGGCAGAAGAAGGGCGCCATCACCGGTCGGCCGGCGGACCTCCTGAAACCAGAGTGGGCGCAGCTCCGCGCCGATGCCGAGGCGCTTGAGGGCTGCAACGGCAGCGACGAGGACGTGCTGACCTTCGCCCAGTTCCCGCAAGTGGCGGCCAAGTTCTTCCAGAGCCGGAGCGAGGGGCCGAAGACCTTGGCGAAGGACCCGGTGAGCACGACCGCCGAAGCGCCGGCTCCGGCCGCAAAGCCGGGTGAGGGCGGCAAGGGCGCCGGCAGCCAAGAAACCCGGACCTACGTCGTCACGCTCTACGGCAAGGAACACCAGGTGAAGGTCTCCCCGGCCGCCTGACGCCGCCGCCCGTGCGGCACGTTCTGGCGCGGCCGAGCCGCAGTCTCTACTCGACGAGAAAGGACGCTTGATGTCCGAGCAAGGGGGCACGACGGCGAGCATGGACGACAAGATCGCCGCGCTCGCGGCCAACCGGGCGCGACTGCAGGAGGGCGGCGGGGCGTCGCCGATCGACAAGCAGCACGCCGCCGGGAAGATGACGGCGCGCGAGCGCATCGAGCAGCTGGTCGATGTCGACAGCTTTCAGGAGATCGGTCTGTTCGCGCAACACCGCGCGACCTCGTTTGGCATGGCCGACAAAGAGCTGCCGGCGGACGGCGTCGTCACCGGCTGCGCGCGGGTCGACGGCAAGGTGGTGCACTTGGCGAGCCAAGACTTCACCGTCTCCGGCGGTGCTGCTGGCGAGGTGCATAGCCTCAAGGTCGCCGAGATGCTGGCGCTGTCGCTCAAGACCGGCTCGCCTTTCGTGCTGATCAACGATTCCGGTGGCGCCCGCGTGCAGGAGGGCATCGATAGCCTGTCCGGCTATGGGCAGGTCTTCTACCACAACGTTATGCTGTCCGGCGCGGTCCCCCAGATCTCCCTCATCTGCGGGCCGTGCGCCGGTGGTGCGTCGTACAGCCCGGCGCTGACCGACTTCATAATTCAGACCCGTGCCGCGCAGATGTTCATCACCGGCCCGCAGGTGATCAAGCAGGTGACCGGCGAGGCGGTGAGCGCTGAGGAGTTGGGCGGCCCGGACGCGCAGATGAACCGCTCGGGCGTCGTCCATCTGGTCGCGGAGGATGATGAGGACGCGCTTCATCAGTGCCGTCGGCTGTTGAGCTTTCTGCCGTCGAACAACCTCGAAGATCCGCCGCGGCTGCCCTTCGATGAGCCGCTGGCCGCCGACCCGGCGCTGAATGGGATCGTCCCTGCCGACCTCAAGGCCGGCTACGACGTGCGCGAGATCATCACGCGCTGTGTCGACGACGGCGATCTGCTGGAGATCCAGGCTGGGTTCGCCGCTAACATCGTCGTCGGCTTCGCGCGCATCCAGGGCCGCTCCATCGGCGTGGTCGCCAATCAGCCTTCGGTCAAGGCTGGCGCCCTGGACATCGACGCCTCGGACAAGGCGGCGCGGTTCATCCGCTTCTGCAATGCCTTCAACATCCCGCTTGTCACCTTCGTCGACGTGCCCGGGTTCCTGCCCGGGGTGGAGCAGGAGTATGGCGGCATCATCCGCCACGGTGCGAAGATGCTGTTCGCTTACTCCGCGACCACCGTGCCGAAGCTGACGGTGATCCTGCGCAAAGCCTATGGCGGCGCCTATCTGGCGATGTGCGGCAGGGATTTGGGCGCCGATCGGGTGGTTGCCTGGCCGTCGGCGGAGATCGCCGTGATGGGCGCGGAAGGGGCTGCCGAGATCGTCTTCCGCAAGGCTATCGCCGACGCCGACGACGCGCCGGCGAAGCGGGCGGAGATGATCCAGCGCTACCGCGACGCCTTCGCCAATCCCTATGTCGCCGCTTCGCGGCGACTGGTCGACGACATCATCGAGCCGGCGGAGACCCGGCGCTATCTGGGCCAGGCGCTCGAGAGCCTGTGGCCCAAGCGCGAAACGCGTCCGCCCAAGAAACACGGCCTGATCCCGCTGTGAGGCCGCGCCCGCCCAGATCGTCGACCGGCCGCCGGGGCCGGCAGGAGCAGCAGGCATGAGCGCGTTGACGTTGGAAGACCTCATGGCCGCGGTCGAGAGCCTGAGCGGCGAGATGCGCGCGATGCGCGTGGAACTCGACGCGCTCAAGTCGGACGTCGCGGGAATTCAGGCCGAGCGCGCCGCCGAGGTGGAGCCCGAGACGCTCGTCATGTTGGCCGCGGCGGTCACCTCCTATCTCGGCAGGCGGGTGCGGATCCGCTCTGCACGGCAGGTGAAGCCGGGCCAGGACGGCGCGCCCGCGTGGGCCCGTCACGGTCGCGCCGCCATCCAGACCTCGCATCAGCTACACCGGGGGCACTGAGGCCCGGCGGCATCTGGCGCCGGGCCACCGGGTTCGGGAGGAGTTCCGGTCTTGAAACTGCGCATCGACCTCGACGGCAAGACCTACGACCTCGACGTCGAGGTTTTGGAAGAAGACCAGCCGCAGCGGCGGTCTGGCTACGTGCCGCCGCACGCGCCGCCGATGACGGTGCGCTCGTCTGCCGGCGCGGCGGCCGCCACCGGGGCGCCGGGCGCGGCTCCCGCGGACGACGCGCCGGTCGACGAGGAAAAGGTCTGCCGCAGCCCGCTTGCGGGCGTCGTCAACCGCATCGCCGTCAAGCCCGGCCAGGCGCTGAAGCAGGACGAGCTGATCATGGTGCTTGAGGCCATGAAGATGGAAACCAACGTCACGGCCTCCCATCCCGGGACCGTCAAGGCGCTCCGGGTCGCCGAGGGCGATGGCGTCAAGGTCAGCCAGATCCTGATGGACTACGAGTGAGCGCCCTGACGCTGCGTCTGATCGCAGGTTGGTGAAGGGGTCTCGCGCCGCGCTTGGCTAGCGGCCGAAGCTGATCACGGTCCCGCCGGCAACGGTATGGACGAGGCGCCAGGGGCCCGAGCCGTCGATCACGACGACATCGGCGCGGCGCCCAATCTCGATCATTCCGCGATCGGCAAGCCCCATCGCCGTCGCGGGATTGCTGGAGATCAGGCTCCAGGCCTGGTTCAATGATGTCACGCCGCGAACGACGAGACGTTCTGCGGCGTGCAACAGGCTCGGATAGTAGTAGTCCGAGGCGAGCACCGTGCAGTAGCCGTCGCGGACGGCGTCCTCGGCGGACATATAGCCTTTGTGGCTACCGCCACGGATGGCGTTCGGAGCGCCCATGACGACGTGCTCGTCTTGCGCGATCGCGTCCGCGGCCACCTCGGCGGCGAGGGGAAACTCGCAAACGCGGACGCCGAGACCGCGATTCACTGTGCGCTCGCTGCGGGTGCCCTCATCATGCGAGAGCATGACGGCGCCATGCCGGTTCGCAAGTGCGGCAACCTCGCGGATTCTGGCCGGAACGTCGGGCGCGCGCCTCGCCACCGTCTCGACCGCGGCCACGTACTGATCCAGCGTCACGCCCGCGCGCCGCGCCCACTTGTCGAGTGGATGACGGTCGCCGCTGCGGATCGTCTCGACCGTCGACGTCGTGTGATCGTTGAAGGCGAGCGCCGGTGTCGGGTTCTGCGCGAGCCAATGCGCGATGTCGTCGATCGCATCGTGGGCGAACGTCTCCCAGCGTATCTGCACCCGATGGTCGGCCACCAAGCGCGGACGTAGCGCCTGCAGCCCCGCCATGAAGCGGCGCCCGGCGGCGAGGCTTCGCGCACCGGGTTCCCACGACACAGTCAGGCCGTGGAAGCCGGTGGTGATTCCGTTCGACAGCAACTGCCGGTCGACCGAGCCCAGCGCGATCGGCAGGGGGATATCGACGCCCGGGCGCGGATGCAGCTCGAGTTCGAAGGCGTCGCCGTGAACGTCGACGATGCCCGGCAGCACGAAGTACCCGCGGCAATCGATGCGCGCGGAGTCGGCCGCGGGCACCTCGACGATCTTGCCGTCGGCGATATGCACATCGGCCGTTTCGAGACCGAACGCGGGGGTCAACACCTGGCCACCCGCAAGGCAGACGGACGTGTTCATGGCTCCTCCCCCACAGCGGACACCCAGGGTGCCGGCCAGCCGCCCGCGCCGCGCGAACGGGGGTGTAGCGCAGCGGGGGCGAGCGATGAAGCAACAGGACCGAGCGTTGCGTCGCTAAGCCGTGCGAGCGGACGCAGGCGCAGGCCCACCACGCGACGTGTAGAGAGCTTCACCAGCGGCGGTCCCGCTGCGCTGGGGCGGGACAACGTCCACGCGACCGCGGTCCACGATCGCGACGCACAAACGCGCTAAGCTACGTTCGGGCTGGACCTGATGGCGAACCGCACCCGAAAGCCTGGGCCGTCGCCATCTTCGGCGCGACCTCGCCGCTCGCAAGCGCGGCGGCAATGACGTCCGCGCACCGACCGCTGACGTTCAAGGTACGGCTGCGGGCGTTCTCACCGCCAGTGCGAGCGCGAGCGTGACAACGACCAGCACCCCATAGACCGGTGCCGTCGACCAGCCGATCGTGGCGCTGAACAAGGATGACTTCCCGCGAAGCTCGGCACTTGGCGTCATGGTGAAGTCCGTCGAGCCCGTCTCGTTGCGGACGGAATCGAACAAGGCTCGATACCAACGCTCCTGCTGCAGATACCGCGCGTCCAGCAGCCAGAAAACGACGGCGAGGGCGGCGCCGACGAGGGCCAGCGGGGCGGATTGCGTCGCCTGCGCGGTCGACGCCAGCACCGCGACCGCGGCCAGGGCGAACTGCTTCATGCGCGCGCTCTCGCCAGCCATGCGGGTGATCACGTCCTG
>CAYUKE010000250.1:1738-5037 GCA_964445185.1 uncultured Geminicoccaceae bacterium | reverse complement strand
AACGAAAAGCGAGACGCCCCCGTAGGTCATGATCGCGCAGGAGAGCACGACGGCAAGCACGGCGCGCTCTTGGCCCAATGTCTTGATGATGGTGTTGGCCATCACCTCGGCACTGCCCGAATCCTCCATGAGCTTGCCGAAGATGGCGCCGAGCAGAAAGACCGGGAAGAACTGGATGATGAACTGGCCGGCCGCGGCCATGAAAACTTGGGTGTAGGTGCCGAGGATCGGACCGTCGAGGGTCGCCACCACGGCCAGCGTCGCCAGTGCCGGCGCCAAGATCAGCAGGCTGACCCCACGGAAGGCAAGGTAGATGAGGGCGACGAGGACGAGCAGGATGACGACGACGCCGTACACCGGCTAGCTCGCCGCGGCGACGTTGCTGCGGGCCCGAGCCGCGTCCAACCGCGGCGGACGGAAGCTATCGGCGAACAGGCTGCCAATATCGAGCGTGCCACGAACACCCAGATCGTCGTAGTGATCTGCCAGGAATCGATCCGCCCAGCCGCGACCGCGATCTCTGAGGTAGGTCAGGTACTTCCACTCTGCATTGATCTTGCTCGACGCGTCGAGGTGCTGCAGCTCCTCGTGGGCGTGGATCAGATGCACGAAAATGCGTCGGTAGCGTTCGCTTTCGAGGTTCTCGACCTCGAGCAGCTCGTGCAGCAGCTCGATCGCGCGCAGTTCCTTCAACAAGCTGGAGTTGAAGGTGATCTCGTTGAGCCGGTTCAGAATAGCGCGGCCCGTGCGGGGCAGCTCCTCCCGGATCAGCGGGTTGATCTGGACGACCACGATGTCGCGGGATTCCCGATCCTCGACCAACGGGTAGAGGGCAGGGTTGCCGATGTAGCCGCCATCCCAATAGGCCTCGCCATCGATCTCGACGGCCTTGAACATGAAGGGCAGGCAGGCGGACGCCATCACCGTCTCGACCGATAGATCGGGCTGGCCGAAGATCCGAGCACGGCCGGTGCGCACGTTTGTGGCCGTCACGAACACCCGCACGCCGCGGCACGCGTTGACGCGGCGGAAGTCGACGGCCGACACCAGAAGATCGCGCAGCGGATTGATGTCGAACGGATTGAGCTGATAGGGCGAAAAGACCCGCGTGAGCTGCTCGAACCACAGATAGCTCGGCGAATTGTCGAGGCTGAAGTTGTTGGTCAGCCGATTCCAGATCGAACGTTGCAAGGGCGAGAAGCGCCCGGCGTCGCTCACCGCCTTCCAGAACGTCGCCAGCGCGTCGCGCGCTCCTTGGCGGCCGCCCATCTCGAGACCATCGGCCATTACCACCGCGTTCATGGCGCCGGCGCTCGTGCCGCTGATCGCAGCGATCTGGATGCGGTCGTCCTCGAGCAACCGGTCGAGCACGCCCCAAGTCAGGGCACCGTGCGAGCCGCCGCCCTGCAGGGCGAGATCAATGCACTTCGGCTCCGCACTGTGAGCGGCCATGACGTCCTCCGCAACGAAACGCTTGAGCGATTGCTGCACTGCTCCATAGCGCCCGCCGCCGACGCAACCTACCCCTTTTTGGCCACGGCCAGCTGCCACGATCGTCGGCGAACTGCTTTGACTGTTCGTCCTAGTCCACCACCGTCAACGCATCGACGACCGAGCGACGCCCGAGTAGCGTTGGCGGTTGCTCGAGCCAGTTTACGCCGGCAACGGCGTCAGCCCTCCCCCGCGCGAACAGCGCCGTCATGTACTCCCGGTCGAAAGCACTCGCTTGCGGCGCTTCGAAGCCCGGCGGCAAGAACGTCAGCCGAAAATCGGCGCCGATTTCTTCTGCCAAACGGTGAATGCGGATGACGTCACCTTCGGATTGCGAGCTGATCAGCGTTGTGACCGAACGCTCGACGATCGCCCGCAGTCGATCGGGGATCGGCTCATAGGACCGGACGAGCGCCAGGTTCATGACAATGTAAATCGTTCGTTGCACCGGAAACGGCAAGCCGACCGGCAGCGCGTCGCCGGCACGGGTCGGCCCGACGATGACCGAATGGGTGACACCGCCGTCGACGTGGAGCTCAGTGTAGCCTCGACCCCGCGCTTCGACGTCGATCGCGATCGGCGGAAACGCCCCGGGGATCGACGCCGAGGCCAGGACGACGTCGCGGAAGAGCTCGAGTTGGCCAGCCTCAGCGACCGCGCCGAGGTTCCAGATCACCGGCCGAGCGGCGTCGATATTGGTCGTCCCGACCAACAGCCGTCGCCCGCGCTCGTGCTCCGACGCAATGCGGTCCAGAAAATCGGCGTCGACGAAACGGGCGATCTGGCGGCGCAATGGTTCGGTGCGGGCTAAGCTAGGGGCGCCGAAAAGTGCACGAAACAGCTGGAGTTCGGCGACATCCGCCGTGTCCAGCGTGGTGAAGATCTGCCGGAGCGCCGCGTCCTCGTCGCTTCCGAGGAACGCGAACGGCGCGATCAACGCGCCGACACTGATTCCCGTCACAATGTCGAACATCGGCCGCGTGCCGTTAGCGGTCCAGCCAGCGAGCAGCCCCGCGCCGTAGGCGCCGTCGGCCGCGCCGCCGGAAAGAGCAAGGATGTCGACGCCGAGACCATCCTCGGGCCGCCCGGCGGCCTGCCAGCGGTCGAGAAGTGCGTCGCCGGCCTCGCGCCGCGCACGAGCCTTCATGTCGGGATCGACGTCGTCCGCCCAAAAGCGCAGACCTTGGAGGCCGTTGGGCAGCGCTTCCGCGTACAACTCCGCCGGCGGTGGGGTGCGGGCAGGCGTCAGGGCGCAGCCGGAGACGACGAGTGCCAGACCGGCGACAACGCCGGTGCGGAGGCTAACGCGACGTGACGCTATCATCACCAGCTGGCACTTCTCGTCCGCTGACGAAACGGCATCAATCCCCCTCACGGCGGTATCGTCCGCTGCTGGACAAGTTCATGGACGCTCCATAGACGAGCCGCGCCTTCAATCGGAACCTCGCCTTGTCTCAGCGCGCGAAAACGCTGTCGCTACCTGTGCTTACGGCCATGGTCGCGGGCTCGATGCTAGCGTCAGGCGTTTTCACGCTGCCGCGGTCGTTCGCCCACGCGACCGGTCCCCTGGGCCTGCTTGTGGTATGGCTGGTCGCCGGAGTTGGCACATACGCGCTAGCGCGGGTTTTTCAGACACTCGCCGAGCGCCACCCAGAGCTCGATGTCGGGATCTTCGCCTATGCGAAAGCCGGCTTCGGCGCCTACATCGGCTTCCTCGCGGCGACTGCCTATTGGGCCGGCACGTGTTTGCTGAGCGTCACGTACTTCATCCTGATGAAGGGTACGCTCGGCGCCGTCGTACCAGCATT
>CAYUKE010000250.1:0-1638 GCA_964445185.1 uncultured Geminicoccaceae bacterium | reverse complement strand
ACGCTCTGGGGCCTGGCGGCCGTGTCGATCCTGTTCTTCCTGGTGACGCTCCTGCCCTACGGCATTCTCCCGCGGGACGAGTTGGCGGCGCTGCGCAATCCGTCGCTGGGTGGGGTCCTAGCGGCGGTCATCGGGCCGCTGGGGGCATGGTTCGTTAGCCTAGGCCTGATCCTAGCACTTGCTGGTGCGTTCCTCGCCCGCTCGTTGCTCGCTGCCGAGGTCCTTTCGGCGGCAGCGCGGGCCGGAATCGTCGCCGGCGCGTTGGCGCACGAGAACGCGCGCGGTGTGCCGACGTCGGCGCTCTGGCTGTCGAGCAGCCTCATCCAGGCGCTTCTGATTCTCTCGCTCACCAAACATGAGGCGTATGCTAGCGTCCTCAGGCTGACGACCGCGATGATCGTGATCCCATACCTCTTCGTTGCAGGTTTCGCGGTTCTTAGGTGGGCTGGTCGAGATCGGCGCGAGAGGCTTCTGGCGTTGCTCGCCACGGCGTACGCGAGGTTGATGCTGTGGGCCGCCGGACCGATGCTGTTGTGGGCGACGACGCTTATTCTGGCGCCGTCGACGCTGCTTTTCATCCTCGCGCGGCGGGAGCAGGGCGCTCCGGTGTTTGCAAGGACGGAGGCACTGATCTGCGGGCTCCTAAGCTGCGCGTCGCTCGGGGCATGGACCGCGCTGGCTACCGGGCACTTGCGCTTCTGAGGCGATCCAGACGCGCCGCCAGCCGGGATCCGTCACGACGAGCTGGTCAACGCTGAGCGCTCCGACCGCACCACACCGCGCCGGTCCGCCCTCCGGCCGTGCCAGCCCCGCGCCCGACAGCACTGGTCAGCTCAGCGTGACCAGGACCGCGTCCGCCGATACCGTGTCGCCGGCCTTGATCTCGACCTTCTCAACCACGCCGTCGCGCTCGGCGCGGACGACGTTCTCCATCTTCATCGCCTCGAGGATCAAGAGCTCCTGGCCGGTTGAGACCTCGTCGCCAACGGCAACAGCGACGGAGCGGATCAGGCCAGGCATCGGCGCGCTGACGATCTTCGAGAGATCCAGCTTGGGTTTCGGGGGCATCCGGCTCGCGAACTCCTGCGCACGGTGGGTCCGGACCAGCGTCTGCGCCTGATAGCCGCCATGGCGGAGCATGAAGCCTTCCGGGATTGGGTCCGCCTGGAAAGTGTAGAACTCACCATCGATGATCGCGTCGAACACGATCCGCCCAGGACGCCAATCGAGCCGAACCCGGTGGTCCTTGTCGCCGGCCCGGACCGACCAAGTGTGGCCATGCGCATGGACGAGATCGACCTCCACCGGGTCACCGCCAACCCAGACCATCCAGCTTGTCGTCAGGAACGGCGTGGCGTTGCGCAACCGGCCGGTCGTCTGCTGCGCACGCTCCGCCTCGTGGGCCTTCATGCACGCGGCGACGACCGCGAAGCGAAGCTCCAGCTCACCCTGCACCGGCGCCGGGCTGAAGCGGTCGCCGTACTCCTCGGCGATGAAGCCGGTCGACATGTCGCCCGTAAGAAACCGCGGATGGGCGAGCATCGAGGCGAGAAAATCGACGTTGTTGCCAAGCCCGCGGATGACCAGGTCGTCGAGGGCCTGGCTCATCCGCTTGAGCGCGTCGGGGCGCGTGGCCCC
>CAYUKE010000249.1:0-5049 GCA_964445185.1 uncultured Geminicoccaceae bacterium | reverse complement strand
GACCGGTTCGCGCAGGTGATCAACGAGGTCTACGGCCGGGTCATCATGCCGCTCGGACCTGTCCAGAAGTAACGCCCGCGGCACCGGCGGGGGAGCGCCCGCGCCGCTCGCCGTCACGAGCCTGCCATCGGCGCGCGCTAGAGTTCGAGAATCGAAGCGTCGCGCCGGTCGGCATGGGCGAGCCTGAGATCTGGACCGAACGCCTGGAACGTTGGGTCGCGGGCCGGATCGAAGGTCCGGGCGCGTTGCGCTGGCTGACCGCCGCCGCCGCGATCGAGAACACGGTGGTGCCGCTCACCCTTGAGCCGATCGTCGTCCCACTCATGGCGCTCTACCCGAAGCGTGCGTTCGGGCTCGCCGCCGCGATGGCGATCGGCTCGACCCTCGGTGGCGTCGTCATGTACGCTGTCGGTGCCGGGCTCGCCGATGCGCTCGTGCGGTTCGTGCCGGCGCTGGCCCAGGCCGCCGCGAGCGCGGACGGCGGCCCGATCGCAACCTACGGCTTCTGGGCCATTCTCCTCTTTGCAGCGACGCCCTTGCCCTATCAGGTCGCGACCGTCGGCGCTGGCGCTGTGGGGTACCCGTTCCTACCGTTTCTGCTCGCCGTCGTCCTCGGCCGAACCGTTGCCTACGCAATCCTCGCCACCGCCGCCCGGCTCGCCTCGATCACCGCCGGCCGCGCGCTGGAGCGCTACCGCCATCGGCTCGTGCCCCTCGGCCTCGCGGCTGGCGCGGCCGCGGTTGTCCTCCCGGTCCTGCTCGTCGGCTGAGCGTCCGACGCGCGGCATCTAGCGGGCGGCGGCGCGGTGCCGAGAGCGTGACGCCAAGGCGGTGGCATCGCCTTGACCGGCGACGGGCGCTGAAGTACCCGAGCGTGCAAACAAGCCGCTGGCGCCGCACGTTTCGTGTTTGAGGTGGTATCTGCCTCCTCGGCATGACAATTCGGAATCGGCGAGGATGATCCCAGTGATGGCGCCGGCGCACCCTGCAGCTACCGATCGCGCCATTGCGCATGAGTTGGCTCGGGCCGCCGCAACGCAACTCGGCGCGAGGCCCGTCGTCGTCGACTTCGACGAAACGCTCTGGCTGCGCAACAGCACCGAGCTGTTTCTCGACCGCGCCCGCCCGCGCTGGCTTGCGTTCCTACTCCTCGTCGCCGTGGACATGTTCGGCCGACTGCTATGGTTCCGCTCGGAGCAGCGTCGCCACGTCTACCGCGACTGGCTGCGTCTGCGCGTCATCACGCTCCTGATGCCCTGGACGGTCGCCCGCTGGCGCCGCGACGCGCCGACGCTCGGGCCGCGCTACGCGAACGACGAGCTGTTGGACGTGCTGCGTGCACATGGGCTCGACCGGGTCGGTGTCGCCACCACCGGCATGGCCGAGCTGATCGAGCCGCTGCTCAGCGCCTTTGCCCCACAGACGCGCCTGTGGGCGTCGGGCCATCTCGGCTGGCAGGGGTGGCGGATCCGCGCCGTCGGCAAGCTCGCCGTCCTGCGCGAGCGGCAGCCGGCAACGCCCTTCGACACCGCGCTCGTCATCACCGACAACGACACCGACCTGGAGATGCAGAGCGAGGTCGGCCACTTCGAGCTGATCAAGTGGCCAAAGGCCCGCTACCGGCCGGCGTTCGCCACCATGTACCTGCCGTTCCGCTACACCGATCGCGGCAAGCGCAGCGGCAAGCGCTACGTCTGGGGCGAGGTCGTCCGCACCGATCTGGCCATCCCGCTGATCGCCTGCGCCCCCTTCGCGGCCTCGCCGCTCTGGGCTGTCGCCGCACTCGTTCTGTTGATGACCTCGCTCTGGTGCGTCTACGAGATCGGCTATTTCGAGAACGACCTCGTCGGTCGCCGCTACGAGAAGAAGGGGGTCCTCTCCTCCGCGCGCAACCACCGGCTGCTCGCGCTGTCGATGCGCGAGCCGGCGGTGTGGGCGTGGGCGCTCGGCCTCGGGCTCGCCGGCTCGTTCTGCGTCGCGCACGCAGCACCACCGGCGGCCGGCGTGCAGGCCACGACCGTCGGCCTCCTCTTCGCGCTGTGGACGGGATGGCTGGTGCTGACCCGCCTCGCCTTCGCGCTGTTCAACCGCGTCGACGAGAAGACCCGGGCCTATGTCTACCTGCCGCTGCAGGTAACCCGGAGCTTCTGGCCGTTTCTGTTCTTCGTCGTGCCGCTGGCCGGCATGGCCGCCAGCCTGGCGATGGCGCTGTCGCGGTGGATCCCGTACATGATCTACCGTTGGTTCGGGCCGCGCTGGGTGACGCCGGACAAGCTCATCTTCCTGGCCCTTTTCCTCGCCCTCGCCGTCCCGCTCGCCGCCTTGCACGGCAGCCTGATCGACGCCGGCCTGATCGCCGTCTTCACTCTCTTCCTCGGCCTGCGCGCGCGCGAACAGATCCGCGACGCGATCGCCAACGCCCGCTGGCTGCGCAGCGCGGCCAATGAGGATGCCGAACCGACCGACGGCGGCAACGTGCCCGGCGAGCACCCGAAGGCATCGGCCTAGCGTCGCACTTGGGCCGGCGGGCCATCGGCGGTATGCAGCGCCGCATACCGTCGAGACCTGTCTGCCGGGAGCGACCGTGATGACAGAGAGCACGCGCGCCATCGCCAATCTGCCGGGGCTCGACGTCGAGCTCGTCCACGACAAGACCGAGGACGGCCGCGCCGAGCGGGTCGCGATCCGCCTCACCGGCCGCCCCGACCTCAAGACCGCAACCAAGGCGATCGAGCCGCACCTGTTGACCGCGGCGTTCGCCGCGAACCCGCTGTTCAAGCTGCAGGCCGACATCGCGCGCGCCATGATGATGCCGCTCTTGGCGATGAACCCGATGCTCAAGGGTCTCCTCCCGGAACCGCCCAAGCACAAGGACTGAGCGCCGCGCCAGCCGCCCTTCCGCGTCGCCCGTGGGCCTGCTAGGCGGGCGGGTGCGGCGGAGGTGGCGATGAGCGACGGCAGGCGGTTGCGCAGTCGGGATTGGTTCGACGATCCCGGCCATGCGGACATGACGGCGATCTATCTCGAGCGCCAGCTCAACTACGGGCTGACCCGCGCCGAGCTTCAATCCGGCCGGCCGATCATCGGCATCGCCCAGACCGGCTCCGATCTCGCCCCCTGCAACCGCCACCACCTGCAGCTCGCCGACCGCGTCCGCGACGGCGTGCGCGATGCCGGCGGCGTCGCCATCGAGTTCCCGATCCACCCGATCCAGGAGACGACCAAGCGGCCGACGGCGGCCCTCGATCGCAACCTCGCCTATCTGTCCCTGGTCGAAGTCCTCTACGGCTACCCGATCGACGGCGTCGTGCTGACCACCGGCTGCGACAAGACCACGCCCGCCTGCCTGATGGGCGCGGCGACCGTCAACATCCCGGCCATCGTCCTCTCCGGCGGGCCGATGCTGAACGGCCATTTCCGCGGCCAGCGCACCGGCTCCGGCATGGTCATCTGGCAGGCGCGCGAATGGCTCGCCACCGGCCGGATCACCTATGACGAGTTCATGGCCTACGTCGCCACCTCGGCGCCGTCCGCCGGCCACTGCAACACGATGGGCACCGCCAGCTCGATGAACTGCCTCGCCGAGGCGTTGGGCATGAGCCTGCCCGGCTCGGCGATGATCCCCGCCCCCTACCGCGAGCGCGCGCAATGCGCCTACGCCACCGGCAAGCGCATCGTCGACATGGTCCACGAGGACCTGAAGCCCCGCCAGGTGCTCACCCGCGAGGCCTTCGAGAACGCGATCCACGTCTGCGCCGCGATCGGCGGCTCGACCAACTGCCCGCCGCACCTGATCGCCATCGCCCGCCATGCCGGCGTCGACCTCACCACCGAAGACTGGCAGATGGCCTACGAGGTGCCGCTCCTCGTCGACCTGCAGCCGGCGGGCGCCTATCTCGGCGAGGACTTCCACAAGGCCGGCGCGCTGCCGGCCGTCGTCCGCGAGCTGATCGGCGCCGGCAAGATCCACACCGATGCGCTCACCGTCACCGGCCGCACCCTCGCCGAGAACTACGCCCCACCCCTCGACCACCTCGACCGCAACGTCATCCGCCCCTACAGCCAGCCGCTCAAGGCGAAGGCGGGCTTCCTGGTCCTCACCGGCAATCTGTTCGAGAGCACCATCCTCAAGACCGCGGTCGTCGCCGATGCGTTTCGCGCGCACTATCTCGACCAGCCGTTCGAGGGCCGCGCCGTCGTCTTCGAGGGGCCCGAGGACTACCAGGCCCGGATCGACGACCCGGCGCTGGCCATCGACGAGGACTGCCTCCTGGTCATCCGCAATGTCGGCCCCAAGGGCTATCCGGGCGCGCCGGAGGTGGTGAACATGCGCCCGCCCGCCTACCTGCTCGCGCGCGGCGTCACCGCCCTTCCCTGCATCGGCGACGGCCGCCAGTCCGGCACCTCGGCCAGCCCCTCGATCCTCAACGCGTCGCCCGAGGCGGCATCCGGCTCGAACCTCGCCCTGATCCAGACCGGCGACCGCCTCCACCTCGACATCGCCCGCCGCCGCCTCGACCTCCTCGTCGACGACACCGAGCTGGCCCACCGCCGCAGCGCCGTGCAACCCACCATCCCCGCAAGCCAAACCCCCTGGCAGGCGATCCAACGCGACCTCGTCGGCGAACTCTCGACCGGCGCCTGCCTGGAGCCTGCGGTGGCGTTCCTCGACATCGTCAGCACGAAGGGGCCGCCGCGGCACAATCATTGAAGGGCCGGGCGTTCGAGCTGACCGTGCTTACGAAGGAGGCGGGACGTTCGCCTCGGACGGGGAACGGGTACGCGAGCCCGGCCGGCGCGCCTTAAATCGGCCCGAAGGCGACATACGGCTTGGCTACGCCTGCGTGTTCTCGGTGTAGGTAGTCATTTCCGGACGTCGATCTTGCGAACATCCGAAAGGCGCCACAAACCTGCCGAAACCGCCGGAGTTTTGGACGGGGTTTTTGGCGCGTCGAAAGCCGCGGATTTCCGTCAGGGGGCGAACTGCGCCAAAAAGGACCCTTTTTGGCGCACTGGTCACTCGCAGCGAGGCTCGACGTTAAAGATCCA